>NZ_JBFTIZ010000061.1:0-32958 GCF_056395165.1 Pedobacter sp. 10L46_2 | reverse complement strand
CTTCACATACCCTGTTTTACTCACTGGCAGCCATATATCCGATTTTAAAAGAACAATATAACTATCCTTTTCTTTCAGCTCGATCTTAGTAACCTGCGCCAAATTTATAATATATGAACGATGTATCCTAATGAATTGAGCGGAGTCCAAAGTTTGTTCAAAAAAGCTCATTGTTTTATTCTTATGAAATATCCCCTCAACGGTACTCATTTTCACATAATCATCATCTGCCTCCAGGTAGTGAATATCAGAAACGGCAATAATTTTAATTACCCCATTCTTTTTAACTACAACCCTATTATTTTGTGTTGGACTAAGCGCTGCAGAATCTAATAATTCTCTGGTTGATTCATCACTATTGTTATTCAACCTTGATGGTAGTTTCTGCATAGCAAGATCAAACCTGCTCTTTTCAATAGGTTTTAATAGATAATCGACCGCATTAACTTCAAACGCCTTAATTGCATACTCATCAAATGCCGTGGTAAATATTACCGCAGGCGGTTTCTCTACTAATTCCAACATCTCAAAACCATTAATTTTTGGCATTTGTATGTCCAGAAAAATAAAATCAGGCTGGTGCTGAGTGATCGCTTTAATACCTTCAAACCCATCATTGCATTCTGCCAACACCTCAATATTTGGAAAGTCGCTCAGATAATGTTTCACAATATCCCTGGCTAAGGGTTCATCATCAATTAGTATTGTTCTTATCATTTGCCTGAGGTATTTTAAGCGTTGTTATAAATAAATTATCTTCTGTAGCCTTTGTTTTCAGCAATTTTTCATCAGCGAACAACAAATATAGCCTTCTTTTAATAGCAGACAAACCAAAACCAGTTCCGCCAGCCGCCTTCATTTCAGGATCATAAGGATTTTGTACCATAATCACCAGGACATTATTTTCAACCTTTACTTGCATTGAGATTGTAATTGCAGCCGAGGTATTGTAAAGGCCGAATTTTATTGCATTTTCTACTATCGGCTGTAACAATGTACCTGGCAAATACAGATTCAACGTATCCTCGTCGATATTAATATCAATATTCAATCTGTGGCTAAATCTTACTTTTTCAATATCAAGATAAAGCTGGATATATTCCATCTCTTCTCCTACGCTAACCCAAACCTCATCATCACGTTTTAATGTACCTCTTAAAAAGGCGGCAAGCTTAGTGATCATGGTGCCTGCCTCTTTAGGATTTACTATAGTAAGGGCATATACAGAGTTCAAGCTATTAAACAAAAAATGTGGCTGCAGCTGATGCCTTAGCTTATTTAATTCTGCTTCCTTTGATAAGTTCTGAGCCGTGAGCAATCTTTGCTGGGTGGCAGACTGTTCTTCCAGTCTGTACCATAATATATTTGCTAAAGCACACCAGGCTAAAAATATAAATACAATAATAAAGCGAACCAATAAAGACAAGTTTAAAAAACTTTGGTAAGTAAGGTTATCTACAAACAAAAAGTTTAGTGCAAACTTACTTGCAAAAGTGATGATCAGAGCCAGCATTAGAGTTAACACTAGTATAAACAATATCGTTTCATTTTTAGGTTGGTAATAACCTAATAAATTACTCAGAATAATACATGCTATAGCCAATAGCCCATTTGTTATTAAACTGTCAGCAACAGAAACAGGCAGCGTAAAATTCAGTGTATAATAAAACAGGAACACAAAAATTGCTACCCAGGCTAAAAATATAACAAGGGCAAACTTCTGGATCTGTGGAACTGATAGAGGTCTAGTTGTCAAAACAATCTAATTCTGTAGTTGTAAGTTGTATATGTTCTTTTAAAAAGGCCTGTCTCTTTTCTATCTGATCTAAAAAAGCAGAGACATCAATTGGTTCATGCATTATTGATGCTATTTCAGCACCATCATCAGGTGTTTGAATTTCATGCAGATCAGCAATGCAAATAAATCTCCAGGTTACCAGTTCGCCACTACAGTTATTAAATGGCGGATGAAAACTATTGGCTGTTTCTTCTGCTTTTAAAAGTGCTTCTGCACTATTTAATGCTAGCATTAATCTTAATTGTTCATCAAACTGCGGTTTGTAACTACCCTCACCGCAAACTATTTCATAAATATACCTTACTAAAAACCATTTCATAACATAGGGTTTTAAAAGTTTCTAATATCCACCCCGCCAAATAATGCCACCCCCTTAATAATTATTATTTTTCTTGGCCCGTCTATCACCTGACCCATTGCTCTCTTATCATCCATACCACCAAAAATGGCGGTAACTTCAGATTTCACTTCCCAACTTGGTGGAATCACGATCTTTAATCCTCCAAATATTGCAACCACCTCCAGAATTATTGTGCCTTCAAAATCAGCTTGCGTTAAGTTGATATCCGAGCCACCAAAAATCGCGATCACATCCCCTCCTTTAAAATTCTTTGAGAATACATTTTGATGGCTGCCTCCAAACACATTCACGGAATCAAGAATATCATCTTTATCTATATCGCTATATTCTTTCGTTTCATCTGTATTCACAGCTTCATCAAAGTTTCTGAAACGTGGATGTCTTTTATTCCATCTTTTTCTCCACCTCTCTTTATCCCATTCAGTTCTTTTGGGTTTAAAAATCATGTACAAACCAAGAATAATAAATGCAATAGCAAAATAGTATTTGGACAAGTCAAATTCTCCAATGTCTTCAAGTGTAAAAAACCCTCCTACCAACACCATTATCATCCATCCACCACCGTTAAAGTTCCTCTTATAACCAACCAGCAAGCCGATTACAATCAACAAGGTATGCCAGCTGATAACCCAATGAGGAATATCGATGCCAAAATTCCTTAAAAAGAACACCAGACCTACACCTAATATTATCAACCCACTCCATAATCTGCTAGAACTGTTGTTGTTCGTAAATTTTTCCATTTCTGTATATTTTATATAATTCAATAAAGTCTATTAAAATCTTTATGAATTTTATGCTCTATTTAACTTTTAATATAATGTACTAGATCAAATGTATATAGAACCATCCCATTAGCCAACATTAATGATTTATATCTACGCCAAAGATCGGTAAACGTGCATTTTTAATCGGTGAAAATATCCCTTACTTTTGACACATGAAACATCTCCTTACTATTATTTGCATATGCCTGCCCTTATTTATTTTAGCGCAAACTTCGCGGCAGTATAAAATTTATGATGTTAAAAATCGAAAAGTTATCTCTGTAAATGAATTGATCCAAAATCTAAACAAAACAGATGTTTTATTTTTTGGTGAAGAGCACAATGATTCTGTAGGTCACACATTGGAGCTTGAAATTCTTAAACAGATCCATCTTGCATACCCCAAAACTGCTCTTTCTATGGAAATGTTTCATACCGATGTACAGCCTGTGATAAATGAATATCTAGGAGGTTATATCTCTGAAAAAAATTTCACGAAAGAAGCTAGGGCATGGAACAACTATAAGGACTACAGCCCCCTTATTGAATATGCAAAAGCCAACAAAATAGATGTAATTGGAGCTAATGGAGCTGCAAGATATAGCAATATGGTTAGTAAATCAGGGCTCAATGTTTTAAATACCCTTCCTAAAGAGTCGAAAGCTTATTTACCCCCACTACCTATAGACACAGCAACCGGAAGCTATTACAATAAATTTATAAAAGAACTTGGCGGCCATAATATGGGTAGCATGAAAATATACCAGACTCAGAATTTTTGGGATGCTACAATGGCTTGGTCTATTGTCAGATATATAAAGAAACATAAGGGTACAAAGATATTACAGCTCAATGGCCGCTTTCATAGTGACGAAAGATTGGGTACGCTTGCAAAATTAAAAAGTACTTCGAAGAAACTTACCATTTCGAATTTGTCGTGTTTCCCTTCGGCAGATTTTAACAACCCTGAATGGGAAAAACACAAACACCTGGGTGATTATATTATTATAACCGACCCAGGTGTCAAAAAGAGCTTTTAATTTACTTTTTCAGTAAATCTCTGATTTCAGTAAGTAGAACTTCTTCTTTAGTAGGACCTGCAGGTGCGGCTGCAACTGCCTCTTGTTTGCGTTTCATTGAATTAATCCCTTTTACAAGCATAAATACCGCTAATGCAAGTAATAGGAAGTTAATAGCTACTGTAATGAAATTACCGTAAGCAAAAACAACAGCCCCAGGAACTTTTCTTGCATCAACAAGTGCCATTCCTTCGGAAACAGTTCCTTTTAGTACTACATACATATTACTAAAATCAACCGAGCCGACTATTGTTGAAATTAACGGCATGATAAGGTCATTAACAACACTGTCTATGATCTTACCAAAAGCACCACCGATAATTACAAATTAAAAAAAAAACGGCCGCCCATCCAGGCCAAGCCATTTTCTAGCCTAAATTTAACCTGTTATTGGCACCCCTATGACAGACATCCACCATGGCTCCGCCAATAAAGCAAATAGCTCATAAAATTCATAAATCGGAATCAGCGACACATGAAAGAATCAAACTATTAAAAAGGGAGGTTTTGTAAAAGCATCTGTACTATTGCTCGATTACACAAAACTCCATAAGATTGAATTGGCGTATATACTTGTTAGACTCAATGACCATTCATCACTGGCAGCTTACAATTTCTTTCAGCAAATAAACACTTTCGAAGAGGTAATGGAATGTTCTCAGATCGCCGGACAATATGATTTTCATCTTAAAGTTGCGACCACCTGCTCTAAGAGTTTTTATGTTTTTTTTGAAACAAAACTTAAAGCAATGGCTATGGTGGGAAAAACTTTCACTTATTATGTATTAGCGGAACATAAGCGTGAAGCGGCGCTCAAACTTTCGTGATTTGTTTTAAGTACAAATTTTGAGATAGTAAGTATTATAAATAAGAATACAATGTTGCATTATATTCTTATTTATAATATATTTAATCGTATGAAATCAATTGATCGTAAATCCATACAATTGATTACCAAAAATTGGATGAATTTTGGTTTAGTTTCAGATTTGGAAAGGGCGCTGACTGGGGCCTGTAATATAGTCGGTTTTTGCAGCACTTTAATAGGTACCTTGTTCGGACCTCGTTCGACCAGAGCCGAACAAAAACAGAACCGGAGTGGTACGAGGGCTGAATGACCTGGACCACCCAATTTTTATTCACGCATAACCCTTTTTCTAGCTATTTCAAAACCTTTTCAACGTATTTTTGCACCAAATTATCATTAAAATTAATTACATTAATCATAAAGAAACATTCATATAAAATCATCGTCAAAGGGGAATAGATATTTGTAATGTCGATGAAATATTTCGCTAAAAACGGTTGATATATTTCGCTCTGTTTATCAGGTATTTTCTATAATATAATTGTGGCAATTGCTATTATATAAACGAAATGCGTATTTTTGAAACAGGTATATTAAATTACCGGGCCACTTACTCTATGCTTAAACAACATTTACAACAAAAACTCCTTCAAAAATTATCGCCTCAGCAAATTCAGTTTATAAAATTGCTGCAGGTACCAACCGTTGCTTTAGATACACGTATTAAAGAAGAATTGGAAGAAAATCCTGCATTGGAAGATCCAAGTCTAATGATTGCAGAAGAACCTAAAAGTGAGTATGATGATTTAAATGATGCACCGGATGATTTTGATGCCGGAGCAAAGGAAGAAAGTGTTGATGAATTTAATGTAGATGACTATTTGCAGGACGATAGTGTAAATGATTACAGTACATCGTACAATAACAATGATGACGATGAAGAGAAAAAGGAAACTCCAATTGCGATTGAAAGTACCTTTTTTGAAAGCCTTCAGGAACAACTGGATCTTGTTCCTTTATCAGATCAGGACTTTATTATTGGTAAACAAATTATAGGAAGCCTGGATGACGACGGTTATTTACGACGCCCAATTACTTCAATGATTGATGACCTTGCATTCTCTCAAAATGTAATGGTTGAAGAAGAAGATGTTTTTGAAATGCTTAAGGTTATTCAGGCATTTGATCCTCCGGGTATTGCGGCCAGAGATTTGCAGGAGTGCTTAACCCTTCAGTTGAAACGGAAAGACCCTAGTAACCCAATTATTTTAAAGGCTATTGAAATTGTTGAAAATTATCTTGACGAGTTTACCAAAAAGCATTACGATAAACTTGAAAAATCTTTAGGTTTAAGCAGTGAAGATCTTAAGGAGATTATTGCCGAAATATTACGGCTCAACCCTAAGCCTGGCGATTCTAATCAGGTAACAACAAAACAATTACAGGTAATTCCCGATTTTCATGTATCAAATAATGATGGTATCTTAATTCTTACGCTCAATTCAAAGAATGCACCGGAATTAAGGGTTAGCCGCTCCTATATTGACATGTTTGATCATTACGATAAAGCAGCCCAGAAAGATAAAAAGATGAAGGAAGCGGTTCAATTTGTAAAACAAAAACTGGACTCGGCAAAATGGTTCATCGATGCCATTAAGCAAAGGCAGCAGACTTTGCTTAAAACCATGAATGCTATTATGCAATATCAATACGAATACCTTCTTACCGGAGATGAGCGTAAAATGCGCCCAATGATCTTAAAAGATATTGCAGATAAAATAGATATGGATATCTCTACGGTTTCGAGGGTTGCTAATTCTAAATATGTTCAAACCGAATTTGGTACTTTTCTATTGAAATCGTTCTTTTCTGAAGCCATACAAACAGAAAGTGGTGAAGAGGTTTCTAATAAAGAAGTTAAGAAAATCCTTGAAGACTGCATCGGCAATGAGGATAAACGCAAACCACTTGCAGATGAAAAGCTCACAGAGATACTAAAAGACAGAGGATACAATATTGCCCGCAGAACTGTAGCTAAATATAGGGAACAAATGAATATTCCTGTGGCCCGCCTTAGAAAAGAGCTTTAATATTTGATTTACCACATTTTTGTGGTGCTAAACACTTCGTACACATTATTGAGTTGGAATCCTAAAACAATTTCGTGGCTTCCATTCGTAACACGATTCAGATCCGAAGTAACAAAATCGTAAGAATAGGTAAGGTTAATCAGTTTGCTAATATTCACCCCGGCCAATGCGGCAAATGAGTCGTCTTTACGATAACTCCCCCCTATCCAAAATCGGTCTTTAAAGGACAGTTTCATATTTACATCTATTGATACCGGTGTAGGGCTTACTTTTTTGAACATCACAGAAGGAGTTGCAGATATCTCTTCTGAGACAAAAAATCTATATCCGGTGGTAACAAAAAAGTGCGGAACTTCCTTTCCAAGATTGAATCCAGGATCATTCACAAATTTTAACTTCTGAGATAAGATTTGCTGCGCCGATGCACCTGCAAAAAATCTGGCTCCATATAACCAAATTCCAAGCCCCAAATCTGGCTTAACCTGACTTTCAATGGCATTCCTGGTTGCTGGTTCTATTTCTCCATCATGAAACTGCAATGAGCCCGAATCGAACCCTATCCTTGTTAATCCGGCAGCAACACCCACCGAAAGATTTAACTGATTGGCCATTTGCAGGTGATAGGCATATGTAATATTGGCATCTAATCTCGATATTGGCCCAACTTCATCCAATACGGCGATTATTCCCATCCCGTGGTGTGAAGGTGAAGCAGTATAATTTTGCATATAATTCCTGCTCATCGGGTTGTCTCCCTTATCAGGCAAGGATAGCGGATTTCTCCATAAATAATCATCGCCAAGCTTCCAGTTCACTGAAACAAATGAAGTTTGAGGTGCATCATTTATACCAACCCACTGTTTTCTATAACCAACTTTTATGTCGGTATAGTTTTCAATACCACTAATGGCCGGATTCAACAGGTAATTGTTAAAAATATACTGGGTATACTGAGGCCTTTGTTGCGCTAATGCCACAACATTTAGTGATACAAGTGCCAGAATAAGGTATATATTTTTTCTCACGTTATTTCAATAATGTTAAAGCTCCTGTTACTCTTTTTGTGCCATTGTTTGGATCGATAATATAATAATAAGTTCCCACAGGCAAGGCTTCACCTTTAAATTTTCCATCGAAAGGTACACTATACCCGCTGCTAAAAAAAATTCGCGCTCCGTAACGAGTAAAAACCTCTACTGTAACATCAGGGTAAGTTTCAATAGCATCAATAATCCAGGTATCATTTATTTTATCATCATTAGGACTAAAAGCATTTGGAGGACATATATCCGTTGAATCATAATTTATTTTAGTCCGGATACGTATAACTTTTGTAATCACTTCAGACATGCATCCGTCATCTCTTCCTGTAAAAAACCTAACGGTAAAATCACCAGGTTTTCGATAGATATGAGTTGGATTCTGTGCTGTTGATACCTGATCATCGCCGAAGTCCCACAACCACTTATTCAGGGGTTTATCTGTTAAGTTAGAATTGCTTAGATCTGTAAAACTAATCAAGGAATCTACAAACCCCTCTGGATCCAGACTTATAATGGGCGTAGGAACGGGATTTATATCAAAGTCAAAATCATATTCGATTTCAGCACTTAAACAATTATTTTCATTTGGTCTTACAGCCGTGATCTGCATTTTCAATTTCCCTAACTCATCAAAGATGAAATCCCTGTTGTATAAGTATGCATAGGAAGGACCATCTGGAGTAGGTATTATTTGAGGTTCTGGTGTGTAATCTATTGGAGAATACCCCTCTAAATCCCACGTTATGCTTAGCGCCTTATAGGGTAACACAATTTTAAAATTTGATTTTTGACCAACACAAGCATTTTTTGAATCCGTATTGGTTAACTGATTATGAATCAAAAGATAATTGTCGGCCGCTAGGTTTGTTCCAGCAGAATACGAATAAGATTCTTTTTCGCCAAAGCCGTAAGCAATAGCATTAAATCCATCGTTGGCGGTCAATGTTGAACTTACATTACTAATTCTTATCTGTATGCATGAATACTCAGGATTGGATGGTATTACTGACCATGTGCCATTTTCCGGAGCGGCTCCATCAATTTTAAAAGTTGATGTTACTGAGGTTTTCATACTCACGTTAATATAGCGCTCAGAGATGCGCTCTTTTGTAGATGAGAATAGTGTGATAGCCTTAACATTAAATTCTATCGGATTAAGCAATACCATATCAGGATCGCTCAACATTTCAAGATTTGTTGCAGATGACCAGATTTGACTTAAAGAATATTGTGCTACACTTATCTTCTTATTCGCCTTAATGAACAATGATTCCATTAGCAACGAAGGGCTCTCGTAAAATTGTCCTTTATTCAATATAAATGTACCACCATTAAAGTCTACCCGGGTGTTATCTTCTTGCGCTAATATTCTTAACAAGAATTTTCTATCTTTAAATGGAACTACACTATAGTTTTTACCCCAGCTTGTTGGCGGATATAACTGCTGATATAGCGGGTCTCTGGAATCTTCATCTGGACTACCCTTACCAATAGAAACTGAAGTATTTCCAGAAAAAACAGCAAATCGTTTATTACAGTTGTCAGGAGAAAGTGGATCTATTTCAACAATTGTACCGGTTAAATCTCGCTGGTCAGGCGGCATATATTCATAAACCTCTCCTGCATTATTAAAGGAAACTGATCTTTTCCCCTCTCTTGTATGTATTATTATTTTTGTATTTGGCTCAGTTGCAACAATTGCCAAGTAATTTCTGCCTGCTCCATCGTTTATATTGCCATTTTGAGTATAATTCATTGAAAAATACTGTTGTCCAAGCGCGTCTGTTGGAAGGATCAGAGATGCTGAAGAACGCCTGCCCGCATAGATATGTGAATACACGGCTACTTTGGGCATGCCGGCTGTGACCGTTATATGTATTCCCTTTTGAACTTTAACGGTATTTATGTCTTTTAAATCGACGTATGCATCGGCTCTCGGAATAAGAAATGGTTCAACAACGTTGGCCATAATTTTCTTAGTTTGACTCCAAGCCCCACAGGTAACTGTTACTTCTGAATTATTTTTTGAAGACACATAAATGGTATTGTTGGCGAGCTTTGGGAGCCCCAGGTAAAATGCGGGATCATGTGTAGGAAATACTGACCAAAAATCAGTGCCTTCATTGGATATATTTTGTGCCTGAATACTTAAGAAAAAGGAGAGATGAATTAATGTTAGTAAAGTTATTCTCCAGATTCTCATAATTGATCGGCTCTTACATTTAAGGCAGCAAATTATTTTGCCTTAGCAAAAATTCTAGTTGCTTATTTGCTAATATCAGTTGCTGGGTAAGTTCCCTGTTCTCTTTTCTTAAAGAATATATTTCAAAGGCTTTTTCTATATTGATCCTCAAATCTTCATCCATCCAGGGTTTTTGAATATATTTATAAACCTGTCCTCTATTTATTGCGTCAATAACGGCATTTATATCTGCGTACCCTGTCAGAAGAATCCTTATCGGATCAGGAAAATCAGGTATAATAGATTCCAAAAATTCGATGCCAGTCATAACTGGCATTCTTTGATCTGTAATAATAACATGAATATTCTCTGCCTCAAGAATTTTTCTTCCTTCTAACGCAGACTCAGCAGTGAAAATATTAAATAACCTCCTAAACCCGGCTTTAAAAGAGTTCAGGTTATGAAGTTCATCATCTACATACAAAACGTTTATTGAGGCACCGCTGCTCATATTCTCTGAAATGTTTTTTGTTAAATATATCGATTTAATAAGTTTTAATGAAGTTATTTAGCTTAAAAGTTATTTTCTAGTACAAGTTTTAATTATTTTAAATAATTGTTTGACTTAAACTCCAAGTGCCTGATTTTTCAGACAAATCAAACTGAACTATTCAGATCTTATTTGAGGGCTCAAAAGCTATAACTTAAGACAATAACTTCTGTCTCAACATAAACTCTAATTGTTCGTTAACAAGTAAAAGTTCCTCATTTAATTCTTTATTTCTCTCCCTTAAAGAATATACTTCAAAAGCTTTTTCCAGAGCTGATCGGAGTTCCTCTTCTTGCCATGGCTTAGCAATATATAGATAAACCTGCCCTTTATTGATTGCATCAATAACTGCATTTATATCAGCATATCCAGTAAGAAGTATTCTAATTGGATCAGGATATTCATCAATGATTGATTCTAAGAATTCTATACCTGTGGTAACAGGCATGCGCTGATCGGTAAGTATGATATTAATATGTTCTTGTTTCAATATTTGCACTGCTTCAGCAGCAGACTCTGCTGTATGCACATTGAAAACCCTTCTAAAAGAAGCTTTAAAGGCGTTTAGATTATGTATTTCATCATCAACATACAATACACTTATTATTTGCCTATCCATAAAACTAAAAAACCATGCAAAATTGTTTAAACTCCTACTTAAGATAGTTAAATATTTAGCAAATATACTATTTTTGTATTTATTGAAATAAATAATTGGGGGTATATTTTTTATCTATTATTGCGATGCTATTATTTGAGAACAACTCAGTGGAAAACACTATGGCTACAGAGCCTTTATTTTTTCGAATTTATTTGGAAAATGACAAAAACAGGCTAGAGGAATTGCTTAAAAAGAAGCAACACATCTCCATACATGATCAAATTGACACTCAGTTGGATGATTTAATAAAGTCTAAATTACCCAAAAAGAAACCAAGTGCAGAAGAATTAAAGCACTTAAAAAAACTTCATATCGGTGATCTGTCTATGCAGGAATATGGGGTATGGGTATATTACCCATGGTCTGAACGTTTAGTGCATTTGCTTGATGAAGAAGAATTTATCGAAATGCGGACCAGCCGCAACATTTACAAGATCACAAGAGAAGAAAGGGATATTTTAGGCAGGCAAAAAGTTGGTGTTGT
Source organism: Pedobacter sp. 10L46_2 (assembly GCF_056395165.1). Taxonomy (NCBI): domain Bacteria; kingdom Pseudomonadati; phylum Bacteroidota; class Sphingobacteriia; order Sphingobacteriales; family Sphingobacteriaceae; genus Pedobacter; species Pedobacter sp. 10L46_2. The sequence continues at coordinate 21,135 of NZ_JBFTIZ010000061.1, read as the reverse complement.
TGGTCTTTCTGTAGGCCAATCAGTATCCATAACTATGGCTATGGAACGTGGTTTTGGAGAGATCAGACTTGCGGATTTTGATTTACTGGAACTAACAAACCTAAACAGGATCCGAACTGGTGTACACAACCTGGGCTTGCCGAAAGTAGTGATTGTAGCCAGAGAAATTAAAGAAATAGATCCTTTTTTGAAAGTTACACTTTTTGAAGATGGAATGACGGAAGAGAATATGGATCGCTTCTTTTTGGAAGGCGGAAAACTTGATGTGATTGTAGATGAGTGTGATGGACTGGATATTAAAATTTTACTAAGACATAAGGCAAAAGCGCTTCGTGTTCCCGTTGTAATGGATGCCAGCGATAAAGGCACGCTGGATGTGGAAAGGTTTGACCTTGAGCCAGACAGAGCTATATTACATGGACTAATAGACCACCTGGATCACACAAAAATTAAATATTTAAAGACCAATGAAGAGAAGATCCCCTATCTCCTTCCTATGGTGGGCTTAGAGACGTCGTCAGATCGATTAAAAGCTTCTATGGTTGAAGTTGGGCAGTCTATCACTACCTGGCCGCAATTGGCCTCGGCGGTGGCTTTAGGTGGTGCTTTAGGTGCTGATGTTTGCAGAAGGATTGCATTAGGACAATACAATGATTCAGGAAGGTATTTTGTAGACCTTGAAGAGATCATCAGCGACAAAGTAAAACCTGAAGACGATTTCTATAAGGTGATAGATTATTCCGCTCCCGAGTTGAAATTAGATGAGATGCAAAAAGCAGCAGATATAGTAGCTACTGAAATTCATTCAAAACTGACACTCACACATGAGCAGGTAAAAGAATTAGCTGCAGCTGCAGGACTCGCCCCATCCGGAGGCAATAGCCAGCCTTGGAAGTTTTTATATCATAAAGAACAATTGTTCTTGTTCCATGATGAAAACCAATCGATTTCATGGATGGACTTTCAGAATACAGCTTCTTATATTTCACTTGGAGCCGCTATTGAGAATTTAAAAATAAAAGCTGCCAGCCTTGGTTTGGAAACAACAATCAATTTGTTTCCGGCAGGAAGTGACAGTAGATTAATCGCAGCATTTGGATTTAGCAAAGAAGAGGGACAAACCTATCGCAATGAGTTGATTGCTGGGGTAGGATTAAGGTTAACTAATAGAAAGAAAGGTGATCAGCAACCTATTGACGCTGCCGTTACTGCAAAAATAAGTAAGAATGTAACCATTGATGAACCAAATGCCCATCTGGATCTTGTAGAAGATAGAGACTCGATTAATGAAATAGCAAACATTGTAGCATCAGTAGAAAGATTGAGATTCTTGCATCCTCAGGGCCACCATGACCTCTTTACGAAAGAGATCAAATGGCCTTCTGCAGACGGATCACCGATAATTGAAGGAATCGACATTGCCACACTGGAATTATCTGAGAGTGACAGGACCGGAATGATGGTTGCTGCTAAACCTGAAGTAATTACTTTATTAAACAAATGGGGAGGCGGAAGCGCTTTTGAAAAAATATCTAAAGGAGGGGTTGCTTCTTCGTCGGCCATCGGATTGATCAGCATGCCGGAGTATAGTCCGGAAAGTTTTGTGAAAGGTGGCGAAGCTCTTCAAAGAGCATGGATCACTGCTAATTTGAACGGTCTCTCGTTTCAACCTATCAGCGGCACGCTGTTTGTATTTGATAGGTTTAATCAGACTAATGGTGCTGGTATGACGGCTAATATGGCCAAGGAACTTGAATCCCTACAATACGACCTGCGGAAAATATTTCCTGCTTTGGGAAATAATTGTGGAATTTTTATGTTCAGGTTGTCTTACGCTGACGAAGCATCTTCTAGATCATTAAAAAGACCACTGGAAGATATTTTAAAGTTTTCCTAGACACAATATGAGAAAATTTACATTTCGATCTTTTACAGCAATTAAAGATCTTGACACTTGCGAGAGGTATCTAGATGGGCATGTTCAGGTATTGAGAGATTATGGTATCACTAACATTACAACCAATAACAGGCTGTGGATGGATTTGCCAAGTGTACATGGTATAGTTGCCGAGGATGAAGAGGGAAACGTTGTTGGAGGAGTAAGAGTTCATATTGCAGATGGGATTCATCCCTTGCCGGTCGAAAAGGCAGTAGGATACATGGATCCAAAAGTAGCACACGTGATCAACGAATACTTTGACGATGGAACGGGTGAACTCTGCGGTTTGTGGAATGCAAAAAGCGTTGCAGGCATAGGTATCAGCCTTTTGCTTGTAAGAGCCGGTATTGCAATTGTAAATCAAATCAGACTTGGATCACTATTTACCATCTGTGGAGACTACACCATGCCCATGGTAAGAAGGGTTGGTTTCATAGTTGAAAATGGAATTGGTAATAATGGTGAGTTTTTTTATCCAAAAGACGACTATATTGCAAGAGTATTGAGAAAGATGAATGCCGAAACTTTGGAAACGGCAGATGAGTATGATAGAGATCGTATATTTGATTTGAGAAATAATCCAATACAACATACAATTGAGCAGGGGCCAAAGGGTGAGATAGATATAGATTATCAGTTATTAATACCTGTCTATGATTAGATCTTTTTTATTAAGGTTATTCTTTGCCTTGCTACTTACGTGCTCGATAGCATTACCTGCCATAAGTCAGGAAGCCATTAAACTACATAATGATGAGACGTTAAGCAATTTTGGCAAACAAATGTTATTGCTTACCGATACAAGCAACAAACTTAACCTTAAGGCAGTAATAAGCAGCGAAGAGTTTAAAGCTGTTGATTCTGACGTGCCTAATTTGGGCATAAGTAATTTCAGTTACTGGCTAAAGTTCAAAGTACAAAATAATACAAATGACCCTCACCTCATCCTTCAAATTCCTTTACCCACAATAGATTATGTTGATTTTTATCAGCTAGATGACCAAAATAATGTTGTCTACAAAGAATTTATAGGAGACAGGCGTCCTTATTACAAGAGAACATTTGACAATCCTTTCAGCACTTTCAAGTTTAGCTTAGACCCCGGAAAAACCACTACCATTTATCTTAAAATAAGTGGATATGAACAGCTTCAGGTTCCCACCACACTGTGCGAAAGCAATATCATTACTGCCAAGAATGCAGATTCGTTTTTGATATTTGGAATTTTTGCCGGGGTATTGGTGGTTATGTTTACCTATAATTTATTCCTATATATTTCAACAAAGGACAATACATACCTGTATTACATCATCAACATTTTATTTATAGGTTTACTTCAGGCAAATTTCCAAGGCTTCCCTTTTAAGTATCTATGGCCGAACAATGTATGGATCTCGTTCCATGCGGTGTACATATTGACACCACTGGCGGCTTTAACAGGATTGGAGTTTATGAAAAAATTCCTCCATACCAAGGAATTCCTACCAAAACTGCATAAATTCTCAAGGGTTTTCTATCTGCTATACTTCATCGCATTTATACTGATGTTTTTGGGAAACATGAACGTATCTTATCAGCTGCTTCAAATGGCGGCCATGTCGGTAGCCTTGTTTATGCTTTTAAATGCAGTTTTAGTTTACGGAAAAGGTTATCGCCCAGCAAAATTCTTTCTAATTGCGTGGAGCATGTTCTTGTTTGGTCTTTGTATTTTTGTGCTTAAAGACTATAATATTTTACCTTACAATACGATCACTTACAACATGATGCCTTTTGGCTCTGCCCTTGAAGTGATCTTGCTATCCTTTGCGCTTGCAGACAAAATCAACATCTTTAAAAAGGAGAAAGAAGATTCACAGGCCGAAGCACTTCGTATATCACTTGAAAATGAGCAATTGATATTGCAACAAAATATTGAATTAGAGAAAAAGGTGAATGAACGGACGCTTGAATTACAGGAGTCTTACCAAACCCTTGAAGTTACTTTAAGCGACTTAAAAGAAGCGCAAAGCCAGCTAGTAGATTCAGAAAAAATGGCTGGATTAGGTCAGCTAACGGCTGGTATAGCACATGAGATCAACAATCCTATTAATTTCGTTACCTCAAACATCAAACCGCTGGAATTGGATATTCTTGACATGGACAGTGTAATCATGATGTACGAGAAACTGGACTTCAATGAAGATCTTAATCCTCAGCTTGCTAAAATTGATTCATTTAAAAAACAAATTGATATAGATTTTGTAAGGGATGAGATCAAGTCCCTATTGTCAGGAATTTCTGAAGGAGCTAAAAGGACTGCTGAAATTATTAAAAGCCTGAAAAACTTTAGCAGACTTGATGAAAATGACACAAAGCCTGTTGACCTGAATGAAGGCCTTGCTTCTACCCTTGTTCTCGTTAAAAATACATTCCCTGATCATCTTGAAGTAATAAAAGATTTTGGAGATATCCCTAAAGTAGAATGTTTACCTGGAAAAATTAACCAGGTCTTCATGAATCTAATCTCTAATGCGATACATGCCATTAAAATGAAAGGCGCCAAAGATGAACCCGGCATTCTGACAATAAGATCATGGCAAGACGGTAACCAAGTGAAAATCAGCATAAAGGATACTGGAACGGGTATGCCAGAGGAAGTAAGGCAAAAAATATTTGAGCCATTCTTTACTACTAAAGATGTTGGCGAGGGAACAGGATTAGGTCTATCTATAGTTTTTAGAATTATAGAAAATCATCATGGAAATATTGATGTTGTAACAAAAGTGAATCAAGGTACCGAATTTATTATTACCTTGCCTATAAACTGAAATTAACACTTTATTTATGAATGCGCCAACAGTACGGGTTCTTTATATTGATGACGAAGAGAACAATTTACACGCTTTTAAAGCAGGCTTTAGAAGACAATATGAGATCTATACTGCTCTTTCAGCTGCCGAGGGTTTAACCATATTGGAAAATGTTTCTGTTCATGTAATTATAGCGGATCAAAAAATGMCGCAAACTACAGGAGTGGAATTTTTCAAAAGCATTATTGAAATCTATCCAGACCCTATAAGAATTTTACTTACTGGTTATACTGACATAGAAGCATTGGCAGATGCCATTAATCATGGCGACATTTACAGATACATCACTAAGCCATGGAATGACTTGGAACTTCATAATTCCATAAAGAACGCTTACGATGCTTACAAAGCCAAAATAGACTTAAGGAATAAAATTGTTGAGTTAGAGAAAACCAATGATGAACTAAATAGGTTTATTTATAGTATTTCTCATGAATTAAGAGCTCCTCTGGTTTCGGCAATGGGTATAGTGAACCTTGTAAAAATGGAGGGTCTTTTTAATTCCAGCGGCGAATACTGGGGCTTAATAGAAACCTGTTCTAATAAACTGGATTACTATATTCAAAAAACATTACAATATTATAAAAACAATAAAACCGTTGCCAAACATACACCTGTAAATTTCTCAACCCTTATAAATGAACTGATTGAGCTTTATTCTTATAGTGATAGAGACACACATTTCCATGTAAACATTAAACAGGATATTCCTTTTCATGGAGACGTTTTCAGAATAGAAGTGATATTAGGGAATCTGATATCTAATGCTATTAAATATCAAAAAGAAGATGAGAAGAATAAAAAAGTAGATATCAATGTTAATGTCAGCCCAACAGCAGTAGAAATTACCATTGCTGATAATGGAATGGGCATATTAAATGAACATCTGGAAAAGATTTTCACACAGTTCTTTAAAAGCAAGACCAATCATGGTAGTGGGTTAGGTTTATTTATTGTTAAAGAAGCGCTCAACAAGATTAATGGAAAGATATCTGTAAGTTCAAATACTGCAGAAGGAACAACTTTTAAAATTACAATCCCTAATGTTAAGTAAGTACAAAAAAGTAATGCTGGTGGATGATAATGAGGTGGATCTTAAAATAAACTCAAAGATCATCTCAATCTCTAAATTGTTTGATGAGACGATTCTATGTCACTCTGGTGAAGAAGGGCTGTCTTATCTAAACAAACATATTGACGATGTAGCAAATCTACCCGATTTTATTTTGCTGGACATACAAATGCCCGAAATGGACGGATTCGAATTCTTAGAAATCTACAAGAAATTCCCCGCAGTTGTAAAAGATAAATGCTTAATCGCAATACTTTCATCTACTCTGGATTTTGGTGATATTAAAAAGGCTGAGGCCAATCCATATGTAATTAAGCTTCTAAAGAAACCCCTCTTTCCTCAGGAATTGGAAAAGCTGTTACAAAAGTATCTTGCTTAAGAAAGACACTCCTGTAACAGCTCAATTGTTTACTTACAACCTTTACTTCCGCTGAACCAGTGGAAACTGTGAAATTCTCAAGCTGGTACAGCCATAAGGCACGAGCGTAATTTCTTCTTCTAAAGAGGTTTCTATACCATATACAAAACTATACGGAATTGGTCCTGTCATTTCATTATACAATTGCCACGAAGGAATTCTTTTGCCTTTTGTTTTAATCGCAATTGGCGAATTCTTAAGGTTCCATGGATAATTGGAAACTATCCCTGTTTTCTCTACCTTATATTGCTCATCAAATTTGTTATCTGGCGTCTCAATCAGCCCATAGTTCCATGGCGAAGATGACCTTATCTCATCATAATAATTCCCATATTCTATTGGATCCTTATCATTCTTAACCCTTGTCACTTCTTCATTCATTTTTAAAGCATACGTAATTGGTCCACGTTCTACAGACACTGAATTTTCATACCAGCTGTTTTTATAAACATGCATTGGCAATTCCAATTCAACCACATCGCCCGACTTCCATTCGCGTTCTATTTTAACGATCTGGTTGCCCGCAGCTTCTTTAAACACCTGTCCATTAATTTTTACCGATCCTTTTTTACACCATTCAGGTATACGAAGGTGAAAAGGGAAAGAAGCCGATTTTACCTTTTTGGCCATGCTAAGTGTAAACTTGATCTGCTCTTCGAAAGGATAATTTGTTTCCTCTTTAAAGGTCACTTCTACTCCGTTGCCTACTGTGGTTTTAACCTCACTTGGAGAATATACTAAAGCAGCTATCCCTTTATCTGCTGTCTGATACCAAAGGTTTTGTGCAAATTTAGGCCATCCCTGATGCATATTAGAAGTGCAGCATGGGTACCCTGTAAGTAAACCATAGCACAGATCTGTTCCACTATGGTCCTGATTAAAATTACGGGTATGTCTGGTAACCATAACCTGGTTGGCCTGCTGATAGTACTGACGGTCCATAAAATCATCCGACACCTGTGCAGGCAAAGCATTAAACGCAATCTTTTCAAGATGATCCGCATAATTAATTTTACCTGTAATTTCCAGCATACTTTCTAAACTAAACATCATCTCTACCGCGCTGCAAAGTTCCGATCCTTGTGTTGGATTGTTTCCGTGCAAGTCTTCATCTCCGCCATATAGCCCATGAGCCACGCCATTTTGTATACGTATGTCTTTAAGACCTTTATCCGTGGCTTCCAGATACTTATTATCGCGATGCTGCTGATAATAAATAATAGGCTCTTTTAATCCCTGGGCCAGATTAACACAATGGATGCTTCCAAAAGTGGATAACATGTCTGTATTTAAAAAAGCATTGGTATAATCAAAAGTCTGCTTATGCACCAATTCTCCAAGATCCAGAAGGCACTTATCTCCGGTAATGTCATACAGCCAGTAAATCACCTGAAGGTTGTCGCCCCCACGGTAACGCGCCCAAAAAGACCAATGATCAAGCGGTTTTGATGGCAATTCTTTTAACTGATATTTAAAGTAATTGGTCATCAATGTAATCACTCTTTTATCGCCTGTCGCAGAATAGTACTGTTTAAGTACCTTCAACATTACCATTTTTGGCCACCAGTCTTTACTGTTATCGCGCTGCATACCGCGCTCATAGCTATAGTCTTTAGTTGGTCCGAAATAACCATCGGGTTGCTGACTTTTAATCGCCCATTCTACCCAGGGCTTTGTTTTGGCGATAAGTGCTTTATCATCCAAAAGATAAGCGAGCGGCAAAAGTCCATCTATCCAATATGGTCCCCGCTCCCACTGATCGCCATCTCCGCCAAGCCATCCGTTTCTCTCGTTCATCACAACCGGATAAAGCTTATCCAGATTGCCTGTAGCTCCATCCTTCTGTCTGATCAACATCTCCCTTAACCAACCTTGTGGTTTAATTGCTCCTAAAGGCAATTCTTTATAAGGGTTTTGATTGGCACTAACCTGTGCATTTGTATGAAGGGTAAAACCAGTTAACATGGTTATCCCACCTATACATAGTGTATAAAACAAATTATTAAATCGCATGTGTGTGTATTGTACCATCACCAGATATGATCTCTACAAAATTCATTGGAAAGGTCCAGTTCAGTTTAAGCTTAACATTTGCAAAGCCCGACTTATCCAACGCTATTGTTTCACCCGAACGTTTCCCGCTTATAGTTAATTCAGGGATTAACACCTCCCCTGTACTCGCAAAAAACTTACCCTGCTGCATCGCATCCAATACCGGTTGCCAGCCTTTGTTAAACTCAGGCAAAGCATCCATCATCAGGTAGTTTACATTTAAGTGTGCGTACATCTCATTTTCCGGTGTTATCGTAAAAAGATCTGCTTCAGTAATCACGGTCTTTTTCAAATTCCAGTTGTTCATGTCGTCCATCAAATCCAATACCCGGTTCCCGAGTCTTGGTTGCGACAAATCCGCAGGCATTGCCTTCCAGGCTGCACCCATAAAATGATCTGATTTAAAAAACGCCTCATCTTTGTACACATCTGGTGCATTAACAGATCCCTTTGTGCGGGCATGTGCCGTCCAGGCCAATCCCTTCTCATCCTCAAGCAGTTTCAGCATGTCATCTTTATCGCCAATATGATATATCTTACCATATTTAGGGTGATTTTCAGTAAAAGGAGCTTCCTTCTTACGCGACATGATCCAATAAACAGGCTTAGGGAAAAGTGCCAGCCAGTGGCCTCCAAAAAACTCATTGGGTTCTTCACCGGGCAGCAAAAGAAGTTTATTGTCCGACAGTCTTTTACACTGTTCAAAAAGCGCTTCCAACTCTTTCAACCTAGTTTCATCCGGTCCTTTAGGGTGAGCCGTATAATGAAACTCTGCCAAATGCACAATGTCAATCCCCGTATTCTTAAACACCTTCACAAAATCAGGAACTTCTGGAATTGGCTTGTTTGCCAACACTACTTTCATGATAAACTCATTATGAAAATGGCTCGACATGGTTTTATAACCCGGTAGCTTAACATAAGTATCGTTATTTGTAAATTTCTTTACCTCAGTAAACGCAGCGCTTTCATCTGCTGCACTAAGCAGGCAAAAGAAATTTAAGCGTTGTTTAGTATCAGGCGGTGCATTAAACCAAGGCACAAACCTCCTGTCGCCCTCTAAATCCTGACGGATCCCAATACCATATCCATCAGTCATTTTCCTGTAGTTGTTGCCATACCAGGTAAACTTCAGGTTAAAGGCCTCATCTAAAGGATAAAAGTATTGATGCGGCGCTGGGAATATTGCCAAAACGCCTTCCTTTCCCTTTGCAGCTATGGTGCGGTATTTTACAGCTATATTTTTTGAACTATCAGTACTAACCGCATTTGCAGTTTGCAAACTATCTCCCGTATTTATCCATGCTATGTTTTTCCAGCTTGCCGATCTGTTAATTAAACCTGCATCATATACAATAGCCGTTGAATCTATTTTAGTAGCCATCACTGCCGCTATGTTAAACATCGGGCTCCCGTTATAAAAAGTAATCTCCAGATCACCCGAAAAACGGTCAGCTTTTAATGAAGAAATGGTCACCACCGTCCTGCTGCCTACAGTTTTTACAGTCGCAGCCGATTTTTCCAGTTCTACATTATAGGTCTTATATTTTTTTTGAGGAACCTTATCAAAAAATATGTTCCATCCATTTTGTGAGATCAAATCCCTCTTTCCAATGGTGAGCAAAAAGCTTGGATCAAGATCTGTTGAAACCAGTTTAGCCTTTTTAGCTTCGCCAATTAATAGGCGACTAAACAACGGTTTCCCTTTTTCCATGTTAAGGTCAACCTGCCCGTAATTATTACTTCCGGCAGGCCAGGTAATTTTCAAAATACTTTGACTGTATGTTGCAGTCACCCCCGATTTACGGTCAAACTTCTGAGTGTTTACTTGAGAAACCTGAGCTAAACCCAAACTTATATTGCACAAATAAAAGAGTACAACTATTATTAATTGTTTACGCATCTTCTTAATTTATATATGGTTATAAAACAAAGTAAGGCAATATGAAACTGATTAAGTAATCAATCCGTCTCAATATTTCGCCAATGCGTATCAATTTACCACAGTATCTTGCTCAGCTCCTCAATAAATAAATTAGCGGCCTTCTTTTGATAAATTCCTTTTTGCCTCAATATAAATGCTCTTTTATAGCGTTCCTTTCCAGCAATAGGAATAGCAATCAGCGTATCCCAGCTAATGATGGCCTTTTCATTTAAAATCGTAACCCACGAGGTACTTTCTACCAGCGTCAGCAATGAGTTTACCTCATTCATTTCAATCTTAATCTTCGGTACGATCTTGCGTTTACCAAAAAGCTCATTTACATAATCTCTCGAACTAAAGCCCTTGCCCGGTAAAATAAGTTCCAGTGCACCAAGCTCTGCCACCGTTATCTTCTTTAAAGATGCCAATGGATGCTTACGCGAAACCACCATCACTATTTTAGAAGAAAACAAAGGCTGCATTTCCAGTCCCTGGTTATCAGACTCTTCATGGAAGCTAAGAATGATATCCAGTTCCGCTGCCTTCAGCTTAATCTCCAGTGATTCCGGCGTACCATATTCAATAAATATCTTAATCCCCGGATACTTTGACGAAAAAGGAGCCAATGCCGGTAACACCATGGAACTAAACGCATAAGTAACTCCAATCTTCAAATCGCCCACCGCCAGATTATTCAATTCTGATATCGCGGCTTTAGATTTTTGTACATCAAGCAATATCTGTTTTGCATGAATTAGAAAAACACCACCCGCTTCCGTCAGCCTAACATGTTTGCCTATCCTGTCAAACAACAACATGCCCAATTCCTCTTCCAATTGCTTTATCTGTTGCGATAAGGTCGATTGCGTTACAAACGATTCAGCTGCAGCCTCAGTAAAATGAAGATGTTCAGCTGCTTTTACAAAATAGTTGAGTTGTCTAAGTTCCATAATCAATCGTTAAAACTAATCAATATCATTAAAACAATCAATTTTACAACTCAATAACTTATTCCGAAATTTGTAACGTCTTCAAGACATCTACTACACATGAATATATTTAGATCATTAAAATACCGCAACTTTAAGCTTTTCTTTTATGGCCAAAGTATCTCTTTAATAGGAACTTGGATGCAAAAAACTGCTGTCAGCTGGTTGGTATACCGACTAACAGGCTCAGCACTTTTACTTGGCCTGGTGGCTTTTGCCAGTCTTATCCCTTCGCTCATACTTTCACCTTATGCAGGCAGTTTAATCGACAGGCACAACCGTTACAAAATCCTTGTCATTACCCAGGTAATATCAATGATGCAGGCCGGAGCACTTGCCGCAATCATCTTTTTCAAATTTTACAACATACCTGCCATCATCTTTTTAAGTCTGGTGCAGGGCATCATAAATGCTTTTGATGTAACCTGCCGACAATCCTTAATGGTCGAAATGGTCGATCATAAAGAAGACCTTCCCAATGCAATTGCACTAAACTCTACCATGGCAAATCTTGCACGCATCGTGGGGCCTGCCATTGCCGGGGTAATCCTCAGCACCTTTGGTGAAGACTTTTGTTTCATCGGAAACTTTTTAAGTTATATCCCCGTTCTCGTGTGTTTATTCTTAATGAAACTGAACCTCGGCGTTGTCGAACGATCAGAGAAAAGCATCTGGATCGAACTCGAAGAAGGCTTCAAATATGTTTCAGGCGACAGAGAACTGAGCAGCATGATCCTCATGATAGGCATCAGCAGTCTGTTCGTCATACCATTTAACACCCTCATGCCTATCTTCGCTAAAGATCTTTTTCATGGCGATGCAGGAACATTTAGCTGGTTCGAGAGCGCTGCCGGCTTAGGTTCTGTCATTAGCGCCATGTATTTAGCCAATTTAAGATCTGCTAAACCACTAAAAAGAATCGTAGTGCTGGCAAGTACCATATTCGGGGTTAGCTTAATCTTACTGGCTTACTCAGGCATATTATCGTTAGCACTTGTATTCATGGCCTTCGGCGGAATTGGTATGATGGCGCAAACATCAGCCATAAACACCTACATACAAACGCATACCATTCCCGAAATGAGGGCCCGTGCCATCAGCTATTACATCATGGCTTACCAGGGAATGATCCCGATTGGCAGCTTACTTATCGGGTGGACAGCACAAGCCTTTGGTCCGCGACTAGCAGTTTGTCTGGCAGGGGTAATCGGTCTTTGCGCTACCGCGATGTTCGTTGTTTATCAAAACAAACGCTCCGGCCGACAAATTTCCTTCCAAACCTTACTGCATTTAAGGTAAAGTGAGAAATCAACTTCTCACAATATCATATTACTGTCATACCTCCAAAAAAACACAGAAACGTTTAAACCTTTTGCTCTTTTCTTCGTTTATATTTATGAGAGCGTTAATTTAGATGGCGGGGTTAAATCTTAGGATTTATCTCCGCTTTTCTTTTTTCTAACCAGCAGGTAGCAAACATACAATAGTAAAATCCATCCCGGAATCAACTCAACCGACATCTTCAATCCCGTTATCCACATAATCACCAATATACCTACCAAAAACACCAGGCATATATAGTTCGATATCGGATAAATAAAGGAAGGAAACTTGGTTTTAACCCGATCCTCTTCTTTACTCCTTCTAAATTTCAAATGTGTAATACTGATCATCAACCAATTGATAATCAACGATGACACCACCAGCGACATCAAAATCTCCAATGCCTTCTCCGGCATTAGCTTATTAATGATAATACATATCGCGGCAAACAAGCTCGATATCAAAATCGCATTTATAGGTACCGAATTCCTATTCAGCTTCGATAAAAAAGAAGGCGCATTTCCTTGCTCCGCCAACCCAAATAGCATCCTGCTGTTACTATAAACACAACTATTATAAACAGACAAGGCAGCTGTCAGCACAATAACATTAAGCACATTGGCAATCACACTCGTAAAGTAAATGGTCTTTCCTAAAAGCGTAAACTGAAAGCCCTTTAAACTTTCAAAAACCATCACAAAAGGGCTGCTATCTGTAGTAATGTTTTTCCATGGGGATAATGAAAACAAGATCACAAGCGCACCCACATAAAAAATCAGGATCCTGTAAATCACCTGATTGGTAGCCTTTGGAATTGTTTTTTCCGGTTGCTCAGCCTCTGCCGCCGTTATCCCAATCAATTCCAGTCCACCAAAAGAAAACATGATCAATGCAATAGCAGCAAACAACCCCTGAAAGCCCCCTTTCCCATCTCCGCTAAACCAGCCCTTTGCAAAAAAGCCACCATCATTCCATAAGTTCTGAACACTTGCCTGCTCACCTCCGCTCCCGCTAACAAGCAGGTAAACACCAAAAATGATCATGGCAATAATCGCTACCACTTTTATTATCGAAAACCAGAATTCCACCTCACCATATACCTTCACAGAAGTGAGGTTTAAGGCATTAATAACGATAAAAAAGAAAAGGCTCGACGACCACAATGGAATTTCAGGCCACCAGAAATGCACGTAAATGCCAATGGCAGTTAATTCCGACATGCTTACCAGGATATACAACACCCAATAGTTCCAGCCAGAAGCAAAGCCCGCAAAGGATCCCCAGTACTTATAAGCAAAATGGCTAAAACTTCCCGAAACAGGTTCTTCCACCACCATTTCGCCCAACTGACGCATAATAAAAAAGGCAATAATACCGGCCAGTGCATAACCTAAAATTACAGACGGCCCAGCCAATACAGCTGCCGGACCAATGCCTAAAAATAACCCTGTTCCTATGGCTCCACCAAGGGCAATCAACTGAATATGCCTGTTTTGCAACCCTCTTTTCAGTTTTTGCTCCTCAGGCTTTTCGCTAGCTTGTTTCAATATTTATGGTATTTATTCAATTACAATATGAGTATCCCTCAAAATTTCAACAAAGGTGGGAACTTATATTCATTTGAACGATTAAAAGCGTAAATAGTTTCCTTGTTATCATGATGCAAAAATACCACCCCCAACAGGAAACCAGAAGCCATTTTTGGCTAATCGAAACGCTAATTTTGAGGCTAAAAAACGCTAAAAACACGCACTTTTAAGCCTACCTAAACTGCTTGGGTCTCAGTTTCTGGGCAGCCAGTTCTGCCACTTCATTAATTCTTTTCTCTCTGGTTTCAGGCCTTTTGGCAAGCGTAACCCATTGCAATATCATTTTTTTAACAGACTTACTCAAACCATTAAAATAGTCTGCAGAACCTGGCTTCAGCAGAAATGCTTCCTCCAGATCTTTCGGAACAATCAATTCCTCAACCGCATCCAGTATAGACCACGAACCATTTTTCTTTGCCACCTCAATACATTTTAAACCCGCTTCCGCCATCAATCCTTCTGCAATTAAGCGCTCAACCTTTGCTTTATTGATCTTCGACCAGTTGCTGTTCGGTTTGCGCTTAGTAAAAAACTGTATAAAACTCTCCTCATCAATCGTTTTCCTGGTACTGTCAATCCAGCCAAAACAAAGCGCTTCATCCACCGAATCGCTCCAGGGTATACTCGGCTTGGTCGATTTTTGTTTGTACTGAATAAGCCAAACAGACTGGCTTGAGCTATGATTTTCTTTTAACCACTGCCTCCACTCCTCTCGGCTTGCCGGGCAAAAAGTTTCTATTTCCTTTTTCTGCATACCCCCAAAATACATAATTCCCTCCACACCAATTATATGCAAAAACACCATTCTAAAAAAAATATCAAAAAAAATTTGCGTAGTTAAATAGCTACATATATATTTGTAGTCAAATAGCTACACGATGAATTTAAGAAGAGATGTATTTCAAGCCATAGCCGACCCAACCAGAAGGGCTATACTGCTATTGGTGGCCACACAATCAATGACCGCAGGCTCAATAGCCTCAAACTTTGATACCGCAAGACCCACTGTTTCAAAGCACCTGCAAATATTAACCGAGTGCGAATTGCTTGAACAAAAACAAAACGGCAGAGAAATTTACTATTACATAAACGCAAAAAAAATGAAAGACGTAGCCGACTTCATCGAACCATTCCGCCAAATGTGGGACGACCGATTCAACAAATTGGAAACCATAATGAAAAACTACCAATCAAAAAAATAGAACCCTATGGAACAAAAAACTAAAATCGATGCCCAAAACGGCAAACAGGAATTAACAATCACAAGGGAATTTGATTTGCCATTAGAACTGCTCTTCAAAGCCTACATAGAACCCGAAATCGTTGAGCAATGGATGGGCACAAAAGTGCTTAAAATGGAAAACAAAAAGCATGGCAGTTACCATTTCCAAACCAGCGACCCTAAGGGAAACATCGTATTCCACGCCAACGGAGTCATTCACGAATTTATCCCAAACCAAAAAATCACGCGGACATTTGAAATGGACAATGCACCTTTCGATGCCCAGCTAGAGTTCCTGCAATTCGAAGAAATTAACGGCGATACCAGCAAACTCACCATCCATATCATATACAAATCAGCCGCCATCAGAGATCAGGTATTGCAACTACCATTTGCGCAGGGCATCAATATGGCGCATAATAAACTACAAAACATCGTAAGTAAACTAAAATAACACACCATGACAAAGCGAAATAAAATCATCTATTGGATCGCCACAATCTGGCTCTCATTAGGAATGTTATCAACCGGAATAGTGCAATTAATCAAAATGGAAAACGAAGTAACCATGATGAAAAACTTA
This sequence comes from Pedobacter sp. 10L46_2, assembly GCF_056395165.1. Classification (NCBI taxonomy): domain Bacteria; kingdom Pseudomonadati; phylum Bacteroidota; class Sphingobacteriia; order Sphingobacteriales; family Sphingobacteriaceae; genus Pedobacter; species Pedobacter sp. 10L46_2. The sequence goes on along the minus strand of NZ_JBFTIZ010000061.1, from coordinate 5,175 downwards.
GGCTACCCCATCTATATCCTAACCATCCTTGGCGTCTGGAAAATACTGGGCGTCATAGCAGTACTTGTTCCAAAATTCCCCATAATAAAAGAATGGGCATATGCAGGCTTTTTCTTCGCCATGTCGGGCGCAGTATTTTCTCACTTAGCCAATGGCGATGGAGGCAAAGATTTTTTTGGACCGATATTATTACTAGTCCTCACTTTTGTATCTTGGTATTTCAGACCTGCAGATAGAAAAACCACCACAACTAATCTATAAAAGTATGAAAAACAATAAAAAAGAGTTGTCATCAGAACAACGCGAAGAACTACTCAAAACGCTCAAAAACCGATTCGAGAAAAACATGAACCGCCATAAAGATATAGAATGGGCCAAAGTACAGGCAAAGCTCGAAGCCAATCCTCAAAAACTATGGTCGCTTGATGACATGGAAGTAACCGGCGGCGAACCCGATGTAGTTGGTTACGATAAAAGCAAAAACGAATATATCTTTTACGATTGTGCAGCCGAAACCCCTAAAGGACGCAGAAGCCTTTGTTACGACCGCGCAGCACTCGATGCAAGGAAAGAGCATAAGCCACAAAACAGCGCAATGGATGTAGCTGCCGATATGGGCATAGAAATATTAACGGAAGAACAATACCGCGAACTGCAGCAATTCGGAAAGTTCGACACCAAAACGTCTAGCTGGCTAAAAACACCTGCCGACATCAGGAAACTCGGAGGAGCACTTTTTGGCGATTACCGCTACGGAACCGTTTTCCTGTACCACAACGGCGCAGAATCTTACTATGCTGCCAGAGGTTTCCGTGGCGCACTAAGGGTCTAATTTTTCACCAAACTAACGAACAGTATGAATCCTAAAGTTGATTTTTATTTTAGTAAAGAAAAAAAATGGCAGGAAGAAATAGAGCGGCTAAGAGTAATCGTGCTCAGTAGCGGCCTTACCGAAGAATTAAAATGGGGCTGCCCTTGTTACACGTACCAGAACAGCAACATCGTGTTAATCCACGTATTTAAAGAATACTGTGCGCTGCTGTTTTTCAAAGGCACCCTGTTAAACGATCCTAATGGCATCCTGGTTCAGCAAACAAAGAATGTGCAGTCGGCACGCCAAATCCGCTTCACCAACGCACTCCAGATAGTTGAACAGGAAGCCGCACTAAAATCCTACATCCACCAGGCCATTGAAGTAGAAAAAGCCGGTTTAAAAGTCGATTTCAAGGAACATACAGAACTCGTATTCCCTGCCGAATTTCAGCAAAAACTAGATCACATCCCTGCCTTAAAAACCGCTTTTGAAGCATTAACTCCGGGCCGACAAAGAGGCTACCATCTCTATTTCACTTCAGCCAAACAATCCAAAACCAGAGAAGCAAGGGTCGAAAAATGCATGCCCCTAATTCTCAACGGAAAAGGACTGGATGATTAGTAAATTCTTGATGGCGGCAGCCCGTACATCTTTTTAAATGCAAACGAGAAATGCGAAAGGTCCTCAAATCCAATTTCCAGATATACATCTGATGGTGCCCGGCCTTTCTCTTTAATCAGGTAATGCGCCTCCTGCAGCCTCCTTTGCAGCAGCCACCTGCTTGGCGTGGCATTAAAAACCTGCGAAACACTAAAATCAAACAATACATCCTTTAATTCAGGGTTTGTCTGCAGCAAAATCATAATCGCCTCGCGCTGTTTCAATTTCTGAAGATCAGCATTAATCAACTGATCAGCCGCAACATACGGCAACAGCGAATTCATAAAACTCTGATAAAGCCCAAAACCTTCTAATGGCTTTACTTTTTCAACCGGCCTGCCTCTATTACCCTCCGCCTTATAGCCATAGTCCATGCTAAAGTCGCTTAAAGCCGCCTGATCCAGATAAATGGAAACAGATTTAAAAACCCCTCCCGGAGGAGGTTGTTTCACAAACTTAAGCAACTGGTTTCGTCTGATGAACCGAAAATCACCCTCGTTAAAAACATGCTCAGTAATACCGTCGCTTATTGTAAGCGTGCCAGATATCTGGTAGCTGAACACATGCTCGGGAACAAATTGCTCCCCCTGCCTGTTGCGGGTAAAATAGCAAGAGTAAGCAATGGGCGAATTAGTCATAGGTCATAAAATTAAGCATTTTACTGTTTTCTTTTAACATCGCTGATGTACCACTTGCCATCAGCACTAGCAAGAAAGTTCTCAGAATCATCATGATCTGTAGATAAACTCATATCCAGCCATTCTTCCATTTCCACTTGCCTCACCTCATTGGCATTGTTCAGCATACCTATCGCCTCACTGCCTAGTACCAAATGCACCGGTGGCGCAGGGTGCGAAGCCAGTTCAACCATCACTTTTGCCGCTTTTTCAGGATCTCCCACAGGGACAAACTTCCCGCCTTTAAATAGTGCTGTCCGCTGATTAACCATTTCATAACCTTCAATCTCACGTGCATAAGTCATAGACGCACCTGCCCAATCAGTTCTAAAACCGCCCGGTTCTACACTGGTGGTGCATACAAGTTTGTTTCCAGCTGACTGCGCATCTGCTCATCAGTATAAGCTACGGCAGCGCCGATGATACCAAATCCCGCATTGTTCACCAACACATCAATACGTCCAAAATGTTTCGCTGCCTCAGCAACAGACGCATACACCTGCTCATAATCAGTTACATCCAGCGCTATAGGAAGTATCTGATCAGTAAACCTTGTTACCAGGTCATTCAATTGCGTAATATCGCGTGCGGTTGCAGCAACTTTATCGCCGCTGCTCAACACTGCTTCTGTCAGGCTCCTTCCCAATCCCCTGGAACTGCCTGTAATAAACCATACTTTTTCCATTGTCTTAATTTTTAAATACAATTCAAAGGTACAGCCCAATTCAGCGCAGCGTTTTGTTCAAAAGCTCAAACTGCTTTGTTAAAAAGCTCAGTAAACCTTATCTTTAGTATATGCGCAAATTATTACAGAAGCTATTTTCTCCCCTGATCATCAGGCTTGCCAATAAATACGCATCAAGGCCAGATAGTACAAGAGTACACAAAGCACTATCGGCACTATGCCAGGACATCATACAGCGCCCCGGCAAACGTGGCCAACTCATCGATCTGGGCACAAAACACCGCATCATTCTGTTCTCAGACCAGCACAAAGGAAACCGCAGCCATCAGGACGACTTCACGCTTTGCGAAGACAATTACCTGGCAGCACTACGCTATTACAACGAGCACGATTTTCTATACTGCAACATGGGCGACAGCGAAGAGCTTTGGAAAAACATGCTCCTGGATGTCATCAAACACAACAAAGCAAACTTCGAAGCAGAAAAACGCTTTCTCGAACGCAATGCCTACATCAAACTTTTTGGCAACCACGATCTCTACTGGGACAACGACCCCCTCGCAGGTTTTATGCTCAAAAATATCTTTGGAACAAAGGTCCGAATCTATGAGGGCATCATTTTCACCCTCGCTGTTAAAGACCAGCAACTCAACATATTTATCACCCACGGCCATCAGGGCGACATGCAAAGCGATGGAAACTGGTTCAGCAAATGGTTCGTCTCCAATATCTGGGGGCCAGTTCAATCTTTCCTCCGCATCAACCCAAATACACCTGCCTTTGATAACCAGCTCAAGTCCGAACACAACCAGATTATGTACGACTGGACCGCCAAACAAACCAACCTGGCCTTAATTACCGGCCACACTCATCAGCCAGTATTCAATTCACTTACCCATCTGGAACGTACTTACATCAGGCTCAATGAGGCTAAGAAAAAAGGCGACAAGGCAACCATTCAGAAACTGGAAGCCGAACTCCTTGCAGGAAAAATCAGCGGTAATACCTCTCCCAGGCTCGAAAATTCCAAAAACACTTATTTCAATGCTGGTTGCTGCTGTTTTAACGACGGGGATATCACCGGTATAGAAATAGAAGACGGCAAAATCAGACTTATAGAATGGAAAAAAGACATCAATGGTGTACCGCAACATCTGGTACTTGAAGAAACAACGCTAGATAACCTGCTTGGCTAATTACCTCCCGATCTCAAATCTACCCCAAAAATCCTTTTATAAGATTAGCTGTCTCTTCAGGTTTTTCTGCAAGCAAGAAATGGCCACTATCCTCAACTTTTACAAACTGTAAATCTGTTGCGTAGTTAGGCAGGGAATATTGCAACATTTCATATCCGGCAGCACCAATTCCAATTACAGGCATCATGAGTTTACCATAAGTTTTACTATCCTCTATATCCTGCGGAAAAGCCTGATACCAGGCATTTGACGCACGTATTCCATCATTACTATCATAAGCAAAAGCATAAGCAGCTTTATCGAACTCATCAATACTATTTTGATCTTTCAATAGGTTCCTAAAAATCCATTCTATTACAATAGACATCCTACCTGCCAGCAGCTGTTCAGGAAGTTCTTTTGTCTGATTGAAGGCTAACCACCATGGATAAGTATAGTTTGCGCTTAATATTGGAAGCATAGGGAGTTGATACATTCCGGGATCCGGATGCGGGGTATCTAGAATAACAAGCTTGGAAGTCATCTCTGGAAAATTCGCGGCAAAACTAAAGGCAACATGAGCACCAATGTCATGACCCGAAATATTAATTTTTTCGTAACCCAACTTTTTCACAAGCTCATAAACGTCCTTCGCCATGTTCTTTTTATCGTAACCTTCCAATGGTTTCTGCGAACTACCCATACCCCTTATTTCTATTACAATAACACGATAATTTGTCGCCAGTAATGGCATTACTTTATGATAAGCCCACCAGGTTTCTGGCCATCCGGGAATCAAAATTAAAGGCTGTCCTTCACCACCCTCTACATAATGCAGCACCGTCCCATTCACTTCTGCATAATTGTTTTTAAAACCAGGTAGCGATTTTATTAGTTCTTCGTCTGAATACTGCATTTTGATAATTCTAATTAGTGATCAATTTTCAATTGTAAAAGCAAAACTAAACACTAATTTTGCAACCAACAAGTATGAAGTATACTGCATAGTTCACTTTTATTTTTACACTTCAAAGAAATATGAAATTAATTAATCAGCTTTCAAAAGAAACAGGAATACCTATCGGCACCATAAGATTTTATGAAAAAACAGGTCTATTCACCGGCGAAAAGAAAGAGGAAGTAAAAACCAATAACTATGTATAC
>NZ_JBFTIZ010000060.1:0-15932 GCF_056395165.1 Pedobacter sp. 10L46_2 | reverse complement strand
ATCTCACTTCAACACCAATCATGTTGCTGTTTCTTCCCCCTAAAAAAGGCTCTGTCCTTAAAGAAAAGATCATTTTATATTTCCCTGCCTGAACCGGCGCTTTTATCACTCCCTCTATTTCTACAGACGCTCCTGCCCCAATCTGAATATGCTCCAAATTCGTTACAACAGGTTTAAACTCACTTAGCGTATCATCCTTTTTAAACCCGTATTCCAGGTAACATTTCCAGGTTTCCCCCTTATTGCCCAATGAAATGGGCTCATTGTAAGGATTAGTTATCTTCAATTTCAAAGTCTTAGCCTCTCCGCTCTTCCAATCTCCCGGAGCTACAACCGGATTCACAGATACCTTCTGATACATTCTTACCTTATCTATCCATGCTCCATAAAACACGCCTTTACTTGTGTTAATAGTATCTTGTTTGGCCTGATCACCATGACTATCAGGTATTACAAAATAAACCTTCTTGTTCCTAAGGCTATCTTCTAAAGGCCATATATCGTACTGGTTTTTCCTGTAATATCTTGAATCATAGCTAAAACCCTTTGTGCTGCGGTTATAATAATTATATCTCGATGGAGTTTGAAACGAGTTGTAAAATATTACCGGATAATCACCGGCCTTTTCATGGATTTGTTTAGCCCACTTCTCCGTTCCAAAATAATACGCAACAACATTTACCTTCATTAAAGCATCTATCGGGATGATCAATATCAGCCGCACCAAAACAATTAATGCAATATTAACGATAGCGAGTTTCTCAAACCATTTAGGCACAGGCTTTCTGGCCATATCAATATAAGCCAGAATAAACAGGCATAACATGGCAGGTAATGTCCAGTGGGCCTCTACTCTTCCCTTTAGGGTGCTAAACAAAAAGAATATAAATATTCCGTAAAAATTAAATTTAACTGCCCTAAGAAAGGTATCTGAGGATTTCAAACCCACTACCGATTTATATAAAAACCAACCAACAAGCGGGCCGGCAAGTGCAAGCTGTGCAAGGAAGTATTCTGAAGTAAAATTAAACTTATAAATAGCCGCAGATCGATCTATCACATGGTAATAAAATGACGGGTAATTATTATGAACCTGCCACAGTATATGCGGCAGATAAGCAACTATAGATATGACTACAATAAGCCAGAAAGATGGCCTTTTTAATAATTTAAGATTAGACAATATGGTAAAAAACAAAACCAATATGCCATGGTACTTACTGAAAAGTAAGCAGGCAATAACCAGGGCCAATAGCAAAGCCCATTTAATCTTATTCTCAGCTTCGTAACGTTGATACACATAAAAGAACAATACCGTAAAAAAGAAGAGAGGAGAATCTGGTGTGGTGATAAACCCATATACATGGAACAGTACTATTGCTGAAAACAGCAGAATAAAGAGCTTTATATTTTGGACATAACGACCTACAATTTGCCACAGCAAATAAACAGAGAGCGTGCTTGTTATAACCGTTAATATCCTCAATCCAAGGGTAGAAGGCAATAATGAATCGCCTATTTTAATAAACAGGGCAACCATTGGCGGATGATCAAAATACCCCCAGTCTAAAAATCTCGAATAAACCCAGTAATAAGCCTCATCAGCATGAACCTCTACAAAACCAGCCTGAATGATATTAAATACAGTCCATATTCCCAGAAATATAAACAATATCTGTTCAGAACTTTTTTTTGTTTGCAGCATTAGCAGTAGGGTTTATCCAGTAAATGTGTAAAGATAGTTTGCAAAAAAGTTCCACAATGAAACCAATACTATTGCACAGGCTTTGGCAACATAAAAATTCCATTTCAACTTATCATTCAGCAAATAAATAATCATATTACTAATCGCCAATCCTACCAACGAAATCACAAAGAACTTACCAAACTGAATAATGCTGGCGGGATTATGATTATCAAAAGTCCAGTATCTGTTAAGTGTGTAGTTAGACCCTGTTGCTACTATAAAACCCAATGAATTGGATATATACTTATGAATCTTTAATTTTTCTTTACAGAGATAAGTAATACCAAAATCAACAATAAGACCTGAGAAACCTACCAACCCGAATTTTAAAAACTTGAAAAAGAAAGCACTATTAAATTCAATGGCCGCTATTGGTGTCATGTTGTTACTTTTTGCAGAAACAAACATAATAATCTGTAATGGAAAAGCCTGTAATAAATGGTTAATTAAGGTTAAATTTATCATTATTGATCTTTACAACGTTCGATGTAAAGACAATTCCTACTATTAAAATACCAATAAGAATAGCTAATGCAACTTGTAAAGTCGAGTACAGTTTGCTACCTGAAACCATAAACGCTGAATCTTTAATTAGTTCCTCACCAACCTGGGTTTGTATCCTCATTAATTCAGATAATTTTTGAATCGTGCCTTTTGACGAAGCTCTTCCCTCTTGTGCATAAAGTTTCCTGGCACTGGAAATATCTCTTTTATCAGCAAAGGCCATGATTTGATCTTCAATCTTCCCTGTACTTTCAAGACCATCTTTTAAAACAATCAGCTTTTCCTTTTCCTGTTTAACCAGAAAAGTTTTCTCATACTTTTTAATTAAAGAATCTATTGCCCTGTTGTACGATGCAAGCTGGGCTTTAAAAACAGCGGGATTAAAAGATTGCTCATAAGCTGTATTCAAAAAATCCTCGATCATCGATTTCTTTGCATAAGCATTCTCAGCAACGTAAAATAAGTCTGTAGCTGGAATAAGGCGATCGTTATACATCGAAACAAATGACTCATTCATGCTTTTAACACTCTTATCTTCCAGAAACCTGATCAGTATTGTGCACGCCATTATACAGAATAACAGCACTGCAATTTTCATTTTTTGTTTAATAGAGTAAGCAAATCTCATATCAGTAAGTTCAGGTTAGCATCTAAAATTGTTCTTCAGCAGGAGAAGAGAATAGGTTTTGTGCAAAATTTACTAAAAATAATTCTTTTTTCGCTCTTGTTACCCCAGTATAAAGCCATCTTAGGAAATCCATATCGATCATCTCTTCCGTTAAATAACCTTGATCCACAAATACAGCATCCCATTGCCCGCCCTGGGCCTTATGGCAGGTTACCGCGTAAGCGAATTTAATTTGTAGTGCATTATAATATGGATCTTCTTTAATTTTATTTAAACGATCTCTTTTGTTGCTTATATGATCATAATCCAGATTAAGCCCTTCAAAAAGCTTATTGCTTTGCTCATAAGAAAGGTTTGGTGTTTCTGCAGTCAGCGTATCCAATATAACTTTGCAGGTAACCTCCCCTGCTTCCGGGAAATCAAGAAATTCTAGCTGAACTTCGCAAAACCGAAAACCATAGCGCTCTTCAATACCCCTTACCCTGCGTATCCTGGCCATGTCTCCATTTGCGATAAAAGCAGCCGACTCATTCTCCGGCAGCCAGAAATAGTTATTCCGAACTACCATGATCTGATCGCCCCCTGTCAGCTCTTCTTCACGGTACAATAGTCTGGCTCTGATCTGCTGATTATAAACATTCGCAGACTTATTAGATCTGCAAACTACAAGTGAATTCTCTATACCGAACTTGTTATAGGCGTATTCCAATCCTTCAACTAGTTTTACGCCCGTCATTCTAAAAATATCTTTATAGTTTTTAGTGATGAACTTTGGCAGCTCAACCTTTTCTGTCTCACTGTCATCATTAATCAGTTTTCTAAGCATAGTAGCATTGGCCAATATCCCCGATTTCTTTTCCTGACGCACCACCTCTTTTAGCTCCACAGCCGTTACCCTCATCCCAAAATTTGAAGCAATGTATTCTTTATTTAATGCCGGACTATCCAGACTTCCAACCGGTGGCAACTGGGCAGTATCGCCCACAAAAACAACTGCACAATTTTTTCCGTTATACACAAACTCCATCAGGTCTTTTAAAAACGACGAACCCGTTTGCGTATTCCACTCGTCGGCAATCATAGATGCCTCATCAATGATAAATAAAGTATGCTCTGCCAGGTTTGGGGCCAACTGGAATGACATATCAGTAGCTACTGCAGTTTTTTTTCTATAGATCTTTTTATGAATGGTTAATGCTTTTCTGCCGGTATAGTTGCTCATTACTTTTGCAGCCCTTCCCGTAGGAGCCAACAAAACAGCGCGTAAAGTAAACTTAGGTAAAGCCTTTACCAGCGCGGCTACCGAGGTAGTTTTACCTGTACCTGCATACCCCCTTAGTATGAAACACTGACCATCTAATTGATGTGACAAAAAAGAAGCCATTTCACTGCAAAAAGTAAACTGTTCTGCAGTAGGAGTAAATTGATAAGACTGGGCTATTAGGGTCGCTTTATCCATTTAACAAATATGCAATGGTGATGTTATAGAAAAAAGGATTAATTTTGTTCATATGAACAGCAAAAATAGCATATTATTAGTTGATCCGGAGTTTGACCCGAATACAGCGGCAGACTGCAACCTGTTAATAAAAATTACTGCCGATAGTTTTTCGTATGCCATTATAGACAAGAGCAACAATCAGTTAAAGGCAGTTTACGACCAGCAGGAATGTCAGAATGTAAGCAAAGCGCTTTCCGAAAAACTAAGGACAGACAGCTATTTAAGTTTGCCATTTAAAGAAATTAAGGCTTCGGTACATACCGAAAATTCAATAGCCATACCCAATGACTTGTTCAATGAGCAGAATTTAAACGACTTCGCAAAATTCTTTGCAGAAGAACAATCTAATAACCTTTACACCCAGCCTTTTGCCAATTTTGGTTTCACATCCATCTTTACACTAAATAAGTTCATAGAAGAAACCTTAAATGTTTCGCTGTCAAACTGCAAACTATTTGATCATGCAGCACCTGTTTTATCGCTTTCCAAAGACAATGAAAAGCTTAGCCTGGTACTTGATTTTACTGTGGGCTCATTTAATGTAATATATACCGATGGCGGTAAACTGATATTCCAAAATTATTTTCAAATCGAGAACGCTGAGGAATTTAACTACTACCTGCTTTTCATTATCAATCAGCTTAATATAGACACCTCAAAAACTGACATCTACCTTAGTGGAATCATCAACGACGGAGATAGTCAATACAAATGCATTGAAAAGTACTTCAAAACCATCAATTTCATCCCGACAACCGGTAATGAAGTTGACAAAAAAATTTTAGATGACATGCCTGCTCATTATTACAGTAGTCTATTAGCCCTTGATCAATGCGGATAATTGGTGGAAAATTAAAGGGTATTCGCTTTAATGCACCCGAAAGCTTGCCGGTAAGGCCAACAACAGATATGGCCAAAGAGGCTCTTTTCAATATCCTTTACAACACTTATGACTTTGATAGCTGTACCGTTCTTGATCTATTTTGTGGAACAGGAAACATCAGCTTTGAATTTGCATCAAGAGGCATTAAACAGGTAACAGCGGTTGATAAACACTCTGGCTGTATTTATTGGGTAAAATCTGTTATCGAAAAATATCAGTTAAATGAAATTGATGTGCAAAAAGCCGATGTATTTAAGTTTCTGCAAAGTCACACCAAATCCTATCAGATCATTTTTGCTGATCCACCTTATGATTTGTCAACCATTCCATTAATTCCGGAGCTGGTAATGAAAAATAACCTGTTAACAGATAATGGTTTGCTTATAGTAGAACACCCATCACTATTAAAATTAAACAATCAGCCCGGTTATACCGAAACCAGAAGATATGGCAACTCTTCATTTAGTTTTTTTGAAAAGCCCTCCAATTAGTATATTTAACCATGAAGATTGCACTATTTCCTGGCTCATTTGACCCGATTACCATAGCTCACGTAGATATTTTAAAGCGCGCGTTACCTTTATTTGATAAAATTGTAGTGGGTATTGGCTTAAACAGTTCCAAACAAGGATTCCTGTCGGCCGATAAACGCGAAGAAATTGTAAGAAAGGTTTTTGAACAGGAGCCAAAAGTGGAAGTTGAACTATACGAAGGGCTTACAGTTGATTTCTGCAGACTGATCAATGCCCAATACATGGTTAGAGGGGTGCGTTCGGTTTCTGATTTTGAATACGAGAAAGCAATTGCGCAGATCAATCAGACGATGATGCCTGAAGTAGAAACCATAATTATTCTGAGCAAACCAGAATATTCGGCTATAAGTTCAACCATTGTGCGCGATATTCTGCGCAACAACGGTGATGTAAGTAAGTTTTTACCGCCACAAGCTATACCTTTTTTATAGCATGTAAAACTGGTTTTACTACAATATTATCTTCTAAAAGGCCCCCAACTTCCATTACCTGAACAATTGAAGGATAGGTATTCTTTAATACCTGATTAAGTTCCAGTTTGCTTAGCCAGCTTGCTTTGGTTATTCCTTCTTCTTTTTGAGGAATCAGTTTAGGCTCTCCCTTTACTGTCATGCTGTACCAGTTGGTTTTCTTAAGCACCAATTTACTCCCAAGCGTATAAACATGATAAGTTTTACATAGCTTTTCATCGTTGGTAAAAATCTTTACTCCACACTCCTCTTCAACCTCACGAAGGGCGGCTTCCTTCATTTTCTCATCTTTTTCTACCTTACCTTTGGGCAAATCCCACTTCTTATTTCTAAAAATAAAGAGGTAATTGCCTTTCACATTTTTCACTAAACCACCAGCAGCTTTTATAAGTTCACAGCTTTTTTTAATCTTTTTAAATAATTGTTTAGGATCCGGATCAAGTAGTATATAGTCTTTTCCAGATACCTTTTCTAAATTCTTATAGAAGAGTTCAAAATCAAAATCCTGCTTATCAAGCTGTTGAACTTTCTTTATTTGTTTAGGCATCAAGTCCGCAATAAACAAAGTATTATCGTTAATATAAATTCTGTAATTCTTCATCAGAAGGTAGTCGTTTTCGTTATCATTTAGTTCTCCGCAGCAATACTATTAAAGCATTCTTTTTAATCCGGTTGTTACCGGAATAAAATCGAGGTTTAAAAATACAGAATTATAACATACTGCTCTTACATTTATAGAAAAAACAAAAAATAAATCTCAGATACTACTGATTCACAGCCGATCACAGAAAAGACTTTCAGCATTGATTTTTATTACGGATATTTGCCAGTTCTAGATTGAATTAAACAAGAGTTTTCAGCATTTTTCTAATAAGCGATAAATAAAAAGTTTATTACGCTTACAAGCAAAACGCCAGAAATTCCGTAATTTTGAGACATGTATAATAAAAGTGATATTGAATTAAAAGTAGCTGAATTTTTATTACAAATAAAAGCAATAAAATTACAACCTAACAACCCGTTTACCTGGGCTTCAGGTTGGAAATCTCCTATTTACTGTGACAATAGGATCACACTTTCCCATCCTTCTGTTAGAACTTATATCAGACAAAAGCTTACGCAATTAATACAGGAAGAATATGGTTCTGTAGATTTAATAGCTGGTGTTGCCACTGCTGGTATACCTCAAGGTGCATTGGTTGCTCAAGAGCTCGGTTTGCCTTTCGCTTATGTTAGATCGAAAGCAAAAGAGCATGGAACCGGAAGTTTAATTGAAGGAGAAATAGTTGAAGGACAACGTGTTGTTGTTATAGAAGATTTAATTTCAACAGGAAAAAGCAGTCTTCAGGCTGTTGATGCTTTAAGAAATGCAGGCCTTTCTGTAGCAGGATTAGTTGCAATCTTTACCTATGGTTTTGATCAGGCCGAAGAAAACTTCAAAGAAGCAAAATGTCGTTTCTCGACCCTTTCTAACTACAATACACTAATAGAATATGCTGCTGAGCACAGCTTCATTGCACAAAATGATGTTGATTTGCTTACTAAATGGCGTAGAAACCCAGCCGACTGGGGAAAAGAATTAGAACAATTAACTTAAAATTATAATGACAGTTATTGAAAGCTCCGTAGAGTTAAACCTACCGGTTGAAAAGGTATATTCATTTTTGGCTGATATGAACAACCATCAGCAATTAATGCCAGAAAACATTTACAACTGGTCTTCTACAACAGATGAAGCTAGCTTCACCATCCAGAACATGGCTAAACTAGCAATCAAGATATCTGATCGCGTAGAAAACAAGGAACTAACTGCTATACCAACAGAAAAACCTCCTTTTGATGTTGAATTAAAATGGACAGTGGCTGACAACGGTAACGGCGGAACTATTGCAAAACATATTATCTCTGCAGATCTTAATATGATGATGAAAATGCTGGCTGTGAAACCTTTGCAAAATCTTGCTGATCATCAAACTCAAAGATTAACAGAAATATTAAAATAATACATACCTGCACTTGTTGTGAGTAGTATACCCTTAATAATCGTCCGAAAGCTGGCCATATGGCCAGCTTTTTTTGCTTCTACCCATCCGTGTCGCCCGATATAATTTCAAAATTATGACACACAATAGTTAAATACTATACTATCTATTCCTTAACTTTATTCTAACAAAATAAAACTTATGAATAGCAAAGCCTCACTAGCCCTTGAGCTTGGTCGTGCAGTAATTGAAATGCGAAGCCGTTCGCGCCAGTTTATTCAGGCCAGAATTAAAGAAAACCAGCTAAATATTACTTACGAAATGCTCGAAGTACTAATGTGTTTATGGGAAAAGGATGGCATAAATCAACAGGAAATAGCTGATCGCATTATCAAAGAAAAAGCCAGCATGACTTATTTATTGGACAACCTGGTTAAGCGCGATCTGGTTAATAGAATGCCCGATGGAAACGATAGGCGAAACAACCTCATCCACTTAACAAAACAAGGAAAAGATCTTCAAGAAAAACTACTTCCATGGGCAATGGAGATGTATACAGCTGCATCAATAGACCTTACAGAGGAAGATATTATTGCATCTACCCTATTAATTAAGCAACTAACTAAAAACATTCAATAAATTTATTCATCATGAAAACGATACTGATACCCGTTGATTTTTCAGAACCTTCTAACAATGCAGTCAATTATGCCGTAGGCCTTAGTAACAATCAGAATCTTAGCCAGATTATCCTTTTTGCAAATTTTTACATCACGTTATTCGAGCAGATCTATCCATCTGCAGATTTTGTGCAGCTTAATGAGGATGATATCCTTAAACAAAAGGATTTACTACAAGGAAAGCTTGAAAAATTAAGGTCTCAGATACAAAAAAAACTAAACCAAGATATTTCCATTAAAGTTGCTTTAACGGAAGCACCTTTATTACGTGGTATAATTGAAATAATAGAACAGGAAAATCCTGACGCATTGTTTTTAGGTAGCAATAATCATGATGGCGAAATAAGCAATATTGGAAATAGCATGATTGAAATAGCTAAAGTAAGCCCTATACCAGTATTCATCGTTCCACCAAAGGCAACATATGAACCTGTAAAAAATGCGCTTGTTGCCTGCGATTTCAAAACACTAAATCATGTAAGTTTATTACAGCGACTACATAGTATTAAACATTGGCCTCATCCAAAACTCACCTTACTGAATGTTGATCCCGCTAATAAACATTTACTTCCTGAACATCCTGAGTTGGAAATAAAAGGGATGCTAAGCGAAATTCTACAAGGTTATGATTACGAGTTACAATATTCAACTGATAAAGACATATTAAATGGAGTGCTTACTTTTGCCGATCAGCATAAGCAACAAATGATCATTGCATTGCCAGGAGTCCATAGTTTCCTATACAGTTTAACCCACAATAGCATTACAGAGGGCTTATCTACTGATGCAAATAAGCCCGTATTGATTTTAAAATAGTGAAGTTCTTCACAGGATTGGTGGTTCTTCACATATTATTCACACCTCCTTCACAYMAAAYCCACAAACAGGTACCTTTTTGTGTAGAATGTATGCAGAATGTGTGAACTATGTGAGGATTTGGCATAAGCACAGGTATACTCAATTAAGCAGAATAGCCTTACAATAACTGCATTAATGCCTCTCTAGAAAACCCTTTTAACTCAGCAGTACGCTCATCACGGATTTTCTGAACCCATTTAGCATCAGCAAGTAATGGCCTGCCCACAGCAACTAAATCAAAATCTCCCCTATCCATTCTTCTTAGCAATTCTTCTAATGAACTTGGCTCAGAGCTTTCGCCTTTAAATGCCGCAAGGAATTCGCCTGATAAACCAACAGACCCCACGGTAATGGTTGCTTTTCCGGTAATTTTTTTAGCCCAGCCTGCAAAGTTAAGATCAGAATCTTCAAATTCAGGCTCCCAGAAACGGCGCTGTGAACAGTGAAAAATATCTACTCCGGCATCAACTAACGGTTGCAGCCATTGTTCCATCTCCTGTGGTGTTTTAGCCATTTGTAAAGTATAATCAGATGGTTTCCATTGTGATAACCTCAGGATTATCGTAAAATCTTCACCTACTTGTCTTCTCACTTCTTTTACTACTTCTACAGCAAATTTAGTACGTTCGTTCAGTGTTTTACCGCCATAACTATCGGTACGGTTATTAGTACCTTCCCAGAAAAACTGATCAATTAAATAACCATGAGCACCATGAAGCTCGACACAATCAAAACCTAATCTTTTAGCATCTGCCGCAGCACTGCCATAGGCTTTAATGGCCGCTTCAATATCATCCTGAGTCATGGCTACACCGTTCGAAAATCCAGGTCTGTTTAGATCAGATGGCCCTTCAAAAGGTGCCGAAGGAACCCATCCTGAATGATGGTTATCCATTATGCCCATATGCCATATTTGCGGCCCCATGCTTCCACCAGAATGGTGAACACTATTGACAACTTCTTTCCATCCTGCTAAAGCTGCATCGCCATAAAAATGTGGAATATTGGCATCATTTGATGATGAAACGCGATCAATAACCGTTCCTTCTGAAAGGATTAGGCCTACTTCTCCGGCTGCCCTTCTTGAATAGTATGCGGCAACATCGGCCGTTGGTACTCCTGCTGGCGAAAATGAACGTGTCATCGGTGCCATCACGATTCTGTTTTTTATATTTAATGATTTCAAACTAAATGGTCTGAACAAAGTTTCTGTACTCATATAATTGTATTTTAATAAATGCTATATTGCTGATTTAATGATATTGCTTAGTGCAGCAAAGGCTTCCTCATTACGCTTGTAATAAGTCCATTGCCCAAGCCTGGTTGATTCCAGCAGTCCTGATTTTTGGAGTATAGATAGGTATTCTGAAACGGTAGACTGGGTTAAACCTGCCTTTTGTTGTATTTGCCCCACACAAACCCCTACCTCATCAAACGCGGCATGCTCTTGCGGCGGAAAGTGTTTTTCCGGCTCTTTCAGCCACTGCAAAATCTGCAGTCGTGTTTTATTTGATAGTGCTTTAAAAATCTCTAACTGATCCATAGCACAAAGATATATCGACTTTTCCCGATATTCCTATTAACTAAAAAAGAATGACATTATGCTGATAACTTCATTTGTTTCATTACAAAGAAGAAACCTATCGAAGCAAGGGTTAATGCAGCTACCGTACCCCACCATAAAGTTTCGAATCCAAATTGGGCAGCAACTCTTGTACCTACCAGAGGAGAAAATATATGAGCTACAGAAAAGGATAGAGCATTAATACCCATGTATGCACCTCTCTTTTTTAATGACGATCTTTGAAGCGTAACCGTTGCCATAAAGGGCATAGCCAGGATCTCTGCCAGGCATATTATAAACATAGAAAGGTAAAGTACCGGAATACCCTTAGCAAGATTCAAAACCAGGAATGATAAGGCACACAATACAGTACCCGCTACAATTACAGTTCGGGCAGTAAATCTCTTTTCGGCAATATGAACTACCAGCATCTCTAGTGAAAACACAACTAGTCCGCTAAAGGCAAGTATTATTCCTATCTCTGCCTCTGTCATTTTGTAAACATTTCTGTAATACAAAGGGAGTGTACTTAACAACTGTAAAAAGCAAATGGCAAAAATGCAGGAAAGTACACTGAAAAGCATAAACGGTACATCCTTATAGGGCGACAAATTGGCTTGGTTTCCCTCTTCTTCTACCACTTCGTCTTTCTTCTTCTCGTTGCCTTTACGATTGCGGAAATAGATGAAAAAAAGTGTGGCCGACAAAAGGGCTGCTATTGCATTGCCATAAAATAAAAACGCGTAAGATATGGCAGCTAAAAAACCACCTAAGGCAGGGCCAATTGAAAACCCAAGGTTCATAGCCATCCTGTTTAGTGAAAATGACCTGATGATATTATCTGGTTTTGAATAGTAAGCAATAGACACAGAGTTGGCAGGTCTGAATGTTTCAGAAACAAGGCTTAAAGTGAAAACACCTGCAGCAAGCTTAACCACAGTATCTAACTGTGGTAGCAGGAAAAACATAGGCACAGTTAAAATTAAGCTAACCAGCTGAACTTTAAAATGTCCGGCTTTATCGGTAAGCCAGCCACCTAAAAAGTTTCCGGAAACAGCTCCCAGCCCAAAGCAACTTAACACCATACCGGTATCTTCTAAAGAGAAATGAAGGTGATTGATCATGTAAACTCCTAAAAAAGGAATAACCATTGCCCCACTCCTGTTTATAAGCATAACAAGGGCAAGCATCCATGCCGGGGTAGATAATCCGCGGTAAGCATCTAAGTATAATCGTATAAATTCCTTCATTTAATAGCGGGCAAGCGCTTGTTTTAATATATCGTTCATCGTTTCAATCGGTAAATCCTCATTAGGATCTATCAACATTATTTTCATTCTGGCCCTCTTTTCAATAATCAGATCAGGATGATCTATATGCTTGCTTTCTACAATACCTATATAAGGTTTAAGGTATTTTTTATGAATCCATAAATAACAAAACATTTTTCCTTTATAGTAAAAAAATGGCAGTTTATATTTCCATTCAGGGGTAATATTTTCATCAAAGGCCAATAGATAATCTTTTAACGCAAGTAAACAACCCCTTACAGGCTCTTCTTTTTGCAAATAAAAATTGTCAAGTGGAGTAAGCATTTTAGAAAAAGGTAGATATTACAAAGGACGTAAAATTAAATCAGAAATCTTATGTTCAGACATTTTTTCATCATAAACCACTATTTATCAGACAATTATGCAGTTTTAAATAAAAAGAACCGACAAAATTTCCGATTAATAACTAAAAACCAAGATGGCATTTGCTTTGTTTAATTGCTGACATGAACTTCAACAACTTTACTATAAAAGCCCAGGAAGCAATTCAACAGGCTTCTGAAATAGCCCAGGGCAATCAGCAACAGGCTATTGAAACAGCACACCTATTAAAGGGTTTGCTCACTGTTGATGAAAACGTAGTTTCGTACGTTTTAAAAAAATTAAATGTAAATCTTAATGTTCTTGGTCAGCAGCTAGATGCTCAGATCGAGAAATTTCCTAAAGTTAGTGGTAGTAATCCGTATTTAACATCAGGAACCAACTCTGCTTTGCAAAAAGCACAATCATACCTTAAAGAATTTAAAGACGAATTTGTTTCTGTAGAACATCTTTTGTTAGGCATTCTATCTGTTAACGACAATACTTCAAAACTTTTAAAAGATCAGGGTGTAAATGAAAAAGACCTTAAAAAAGCAATCATTTCTTTAAGGGGCGACAATCATGTTACCGATCAGAATGCCGAAGCAACATATAATGCACTTAATAAATATGCACGTAACCTTAATGAATATGCTGAATCAGGCAAGCTGGATCCGGTTATTGGTAGAGATGAAGAGATCCGGAGGGTAATCCAGATCCTTTCCAGACGTACCAAGAACAATCCGATATTGATTGGTGAGCCAGGTGTAGGTAAAACCGCTATTGCTGAGGGTATCGCTTTCAGGATTATTAAAGGCGATGTGCCAACAAACCTGAAAACAAAAACCGTTTACTCGCTTGATATGGGCGCATTAATTGCCGGAGCGAAGTATAAAGGTGAATTCGAGGAACGCTTAAAAGCAGTAGTTAAAGAGGTAACACACAGTGATGGCGATATCATTCTATTCATAGATGAGATCCATACCCTGGTTGGTGCAGGTGGTGGCGAAGGTGYTATGGATGCAGCAAACATCCTTAAGCCTGCGCTTGCCCGTGGGGAGTTACGTGCAATTGGTGCAACTACGTTAGACGAATATCAAAAATATCTAGAAAAGGATAAGGCACTTGAGCGCCGTTTCCAAAAGGTAATGGTTGATGAGCCCGATACCCAGGATGCAATTTCTATTCTTCGTGGATTAAAGGAAAGGTATGAAACCCACCACAAGGTAAGGATTAAAGATGAGGCCATTATTGCGGCAGTAGAATTATCACAACGTTATATTTCTGATCGGTTTTTACCAGATAAAGCCATCGACTTAATGGACGAAGCTGCCTCCAAATTACGTTTGGAAATGGATAGTGTACCAGAGGAGGTTGATGAGTTGAACAGAAAGATCATGCAGCTAGAAATAGAGCGTGAGGCGATTAAAAGAGAGAATGACAGTAAAAAAGTTAAAACTCTAGGTGAAGAAATTGCCAATATGTCGGCCGAACGTGACGAGATAAAAGCAAAATGGCAAGGCGAGAAAGATCTGGTCGACAATATTAACAATGAACTGGAACAGATAGAGAATTATAAACTGGAAGCAGATCAGGCAGAGCGTGCAGGCGATTATGGCAAAGTAGCTGAAATCCGTTACGGTAAAATAAAAGAATCGCAGGATAACGTTGAAAAGTTAAAATCTCAATTGGAAAGTATGCAAAGCGAAAGCAGAATGCTCAAAGAAGAGGTAACTGCCGATGATATTGCAGGCGTTGTGGGTAGGTGGACTGGCATTCCGGTTACTAAATTAATTTCAAGTGAGCGAGATAAGTTACTGAATCTTGAAAACGAGCTGCATAAACGTGTTGCAGGACAAGACGAGGCTATTGAGGCTATATCTGATGCGATTCGTCGTTCAAGAGCCGGTTTACAAGATAAACGCAAACCAATTGGATCGTTCATATTCCTTGGAACAACCGGTGTTGGTAAAACGGAACTAGCCAAAGCGTTGGCAGAGTTTCTGTTTAACGATGAAAATGCCATGACCAGGATAGATATGAGTGAATATCAGGAGCGCCATGCAGTTTCACGCTTAATTGGAGCGCCGCCGGGATATGTAGGATATGATGAAGGCGGTCAGCTAACTGAAGCTGTACGTAGAAAACCATATTCGGTAGTGTTGTTGGATGAGATTGAAAAAGCGCATCCTGACGTGTTTAATATACTACTGCAAGTATTGGATGATGGAAGGCTAACTGATAATAAAGGCCGTGTAGTGAACTTTAAAAACACCATTATTATTATGACTTCCAACATTGGATCTCATTTAATACAGGATAACTTTAAAAATCTTAATGATGAGAACCGTGATGAGGTGATTGCTAAAACTAAAAGCGAGTTGTTTGAGTTACTAAAACAAACAATAAGGCCAGAGTTTTTGAACCGTATAGATGAGCTGATCATGTTCACACCGCTCAACCGGAATGAACTTAGAGACATTGTTACCTTACAGTTTAAACGTGTACAAGATACGCTTGCTGAAATGGGAATCGAGATAGAGGCAACGCCTGAGGCATTGGATTGGCTTTCGGAATTAGGATATGATCCTCAGTTTGGTGCACGTCCGTTAAAACGAGTAATTCAGAAACGTATATTAAATGAATTGTCAAAAGAGATTCTTGCTGGAAAGATTGATAAAGACAGTAAAATTAAACTGGATATGTTTGACCACAAGTTTGTTTTTTTAAACAACAAATAAAAGTTTAGCAAGAAAACGAATTGTTATTAAGGCGATCGTTTTTAAAAAAAGAGAGTGAGATTAAAATAATAATCTCACTCTTTTTCTTTTATAACCGCTCAACTTTATTATTTTTCTTAAAAAAGTTAAACAATTCATTTATCCCTCATGAATTTTGTCTAACATTTATGTTATTTTCCTAAATAAAATAAAAAAACAACAGAACATTCC
>NZ_JBFTIZ010000059.1:0-16146 GCF_056395165.1 Pedobacter sp. 10L46_2 | reverse complement strand
GAATACAAATACCTGATAAAAGGAAAAATTGAATACCTGATAGAAGATAAGAACTATATTCTGGAAGAAGGAGATTCTATTTTCTTCGATGGAAGGTTAGGCCACAACCTATCTAATATTGGCGACTCTGACGTACTCATGTTAGTTGTTTACTACTTCATCACAAACGACTAATTAATACTTCCTTTCTTAAAAATAGTTTACAAATACTAAATAGTAAATCGTCGGATTTAAGCTATTGTGAACTATTTATCTTAAAATATGTCGTTTAAATACAAAAAATGACATATACAGTAACTATTATATAATTTTTTGCCTAAAATTATATATTTAAAAGTTTAGCATTTCTTAACATATTGTTTACATAAAGTGTTTACATTTGTATAAATACTAAACAATAGTATAGCCAAACTAAACTTTTAAAATATGAAAATTTGTTACTTATTAAAAAAGACAAGTCTGCTCACGGTAGTGATGTGGCTATTAACTTTCGGCATTACTTATGCCCAAAGTACAATTACAGGTTCTGTAGTTGATGAGAACAACCTGCCACTGGCGGGAGCTTCTGTAAAGATTAAAGGCAATAAAAGTGGAACGACCACAAACACCGAGGGTAAGTTTAGCATTTCTGCGCCCTCAAACACCATTCTTGTAATTAGCTTTATTGGTTACGCACCAAAAGAAGTTAATATTGGTTCACAAAACTCACTAAATGTAAAGCTTGATCCTGACCAGAGCGCTTTAGACGAAGTAGTAGTAACTGCACTGGGTATTAAAAAAGAGAAAAAACGTGTTGGTTATGCCGTACAGGAAGTTAAAGGTGAATCGTTACAGAAAGCGATTGCACCGAATGTGCTGGAGTCGCTTACGGGAAAGGTAGCTGGCTTAACCATCACCAACAATGGTGGCGACTTTTTCTCTGATCCGGGTATTTATTTAAGGGGGCGTAAACCACTATTGGTGGTTGATGGGGTTCCTAACGATACCGATATGTGGAACATAAGTTCGGACGATATAGAAAACGTTACTGTGTTAAAATCTGCGGCAGCTTCGGCACTTTATGGTTCCCGCGGAATCAATGGTGCAATTCAGATCACCTTAAAATCCGGAAAATCAATAGATAATGGCACAACAGTTTCTATCAACTCTTCTACAACCTTTCAGGGCGATTTCATCCGTATCCCCAAAGCACAAAGTCAGTACGGACCGGGAAATGCCGGCCAATACTCATTTGGTACAGGAGCAGCAGGCGGTGGCGGCACAAATGATTTCGATTATTCCATCTGGGGGCCAAAGTTCGACGGCAGATTAATTGCTCAATATGATTCACCAATTGATCCTAAAACAGGTAAAAGAATTCCTACACCTTGGGTTGCCAGATCAACTGATAATCTGGGTAATTTCATGGAAACAGGAATAGTAACATCAAATAACTTCTCGGTACAAAATCAGGGTGAGCATGGTAACTTTGTAATCTCTAACACGTACAAGTATTCAAAAGCTTCTCAACCAGGATCTAAATTAAATATTAACATTACCCGTTTACGTGGTGAATTTAAAATATCTAAATTAATTAGTCTTGAAGGTTCATTACAATATGACTACCAAAACTCAAATAATCGCTTACGCGCTGTATACGGACCCACATCAATCATCTACAACCTGGCTATTTGGGGCGGAGCTCATTTTGATGTAAGAGACTTTAAAAACTACTGGGTGCCAGGAAAAGAAGAGGTTCAGCAATACTTTGTGGAGAATTGGAGATACAATAATCCTTACGCTTTAGCTTATGCATGGCAAAAACCTTATGAAAAGAATGACATACTTGGAAATTTAAAACTAAATTTCAACATAAACAGTAAGCTTAACGCATTTATTAGAACCACATTAAATACGTATTCATTAACTGATGAGGAAAAGATAGCAGTAAGTATTTACAACTATGATATTGGTGACCGAGGCGGTCGTTATCGTTATAGCCACGACAAGATAGCGGAATCTAACACTGACCTTTTACTTAGCTACTCAGATAACTTCCTTAACAAAGATTTTAGTGTAGAAGCTACCTTAGGTGCAAATCAACGCTTTCACAATGCAGACTTCTATAGTGCTTCTACTACGCAATTAGTAGTGCCTGGAATCTATAAATTAAGCAATTCTGTTGATCAGGTTACACCAACCAGTTCAAAGTATAAAAAAGGTGTTTACAGCGGTTATGGCTCAGTTGATTTAGCCTATAAAAATTGGGTTTTCTTTGGTTTTACCGGCAGGGTTGACAATTCCTCTACACTACCTAAGAAAAATAGCACGTTCTTTTATCCATCGCTTTCACTTAGCACCGTGCTGACTGATGTTTTCACTTTTCCTAAAGCTATCAGTTTCTTAAAGCTCAGGGCTTCATATGCTAAAGTGGGCGGCGATTATGACATCAGTAACGGTACTTATCAATTCTATAATGCAACCAATGCCTACACCACAGGAAGCCGGTATCGTAATCTGCCAACGGCAACATATCCAAGCATATTGGATAATCCTGATATTTCGCCCGAATTTAACAAAAGCTACGAGTATGGAGCTGAAGCGCGCTTTTTCAATAACAGATTTGGTTTTGAATTCTCTTATTATGAGAACAATTATGGCCCACAGATCTTTACACAGCGCTTTTCTGAAACTTCTGGATATACCGGAATTCAATTAAACGGAAGAACTACTCAAAGAAGAGGAACCGAGGTTTCTATAAATGCTATACCTGTTAGAACAGACAATTTCACCTGGTCGACGCTTGTAAACTTTGACATGGGGAAAAATTATCTGACCTCTTTACCGCCCCTACCTGATGGTTCCCCTCAAACTCAGGAAGGAAGAACTAAGGTAGGTGCACGATTAGATGATTACTGGTATAATGAATGGGAAAGATCTCCGGACGGTCAGTTGGTTATTCAGCCTAATGGCTTACCAAGAAGAACAGATGTAGTGCGTTTGGTAGGAAACACACAAGCCAACTTTACATTGAGTATGGGCAACACATTTACTTATAAGGATTTTTCCCTTAACTTTTTAGTTGACGGCAGGTTTGGCGGGATAACTTACGATAGTTATGAAAGAGATTTATGGAGATCGGGCTCACACCCTGATGCTATACATCCTGAAAGGGAGCTTTCGAATATTGCGTATGCAAACGGTGGCGACCCTAAAACCATGCAAATACCGGGTGTAAAAATAGTAAGCGGAGAAATTACTTATGATCCGGAAGGAAAAGTTTTGACCGATACCAGAAAATTTGAAGCCAGTACTTATAAAGTAGATTATCAAAACTGGGCAGGTAGCTACAAAGGTGCCTGGGAAAATAATGTTATCGAAAAAACTTTTGTTAAACTAAGGGAGCTAACATTAACCTATAGCTTGCCAGCCAAGTTCTTAAAACAACGCTTTATCAAAAAAGCATCATTATCACTTGTAGGCAGAAACTTACTATACTGGACCAAGGATAAGACTTATGGCGACATGGACACCTATACGTTGAGCACGGGAGATACTGCTTTACAACATCCGGCACAACGGACATATGGTTTCAATTTAAACTTTAATTTCTAAAACTTTTGATGATGAAAAATTATATAGCAAAATCAATAGTAGTATTGATAATCATAAGCCTGACAAGTGGTTGCAAGAATTTCGACGACCTAAGGGACAATCCTAACAACCCCAACAAGGTTCCACCAAGTCTGTTGTTTACAGCAGTTATACCAACACCCGTATCGTCATTTTCTGATGAATACATAAATGCGCAGTACCATCTTTGGTCGGCTGTTGACAATGCATCGGCAGTAAGTTACCGTTTTGGCAGTGGCACTTTTAGCTATGCTACCCTTCGTAACATTGACAAGATGGAAAAGGAAGCGGCAACAACAAATGCACCGGTTTATAGCATTATGGCCAAGTTTCTACGCGCTTACAACTATGTAGAAATGACAACGAGACTTGGAGACATTCCGCTTTCGGAAGCCATGAAGGGCGCTGAAATACCACAGCCAAAATACGACACACAGAAGTCGGTATACATTCAATGCCTGAACTGGTTAACAGAGGCGAATAACGAATTAGGTGCATATATCAGCACCCATCCGGGAGAAAAAATAGCCGGCGATTTTTACTATAATGGCGATTTAAAGAGCTGGCAAAAAGCAATAAATGCGTATACAATAAGGGTATTGATATCGCTGAGCAAAAAAGCAGATGATGCAGATTTGAAGATTAAAGATCGCTTTTCAGCTATCATCAACAACCCGGCTCAATATCCGTTAATGGCTGGTTTGGGAGATAATATGCAGATTACTCATAGAGATGAAGATGGTTTTAGAGGAAATTACAATCCAAATGCCGCAGTGTATCGCGTAAGTGTGGTATTGGTTGATACTTATGTAAACTTGCTAAAAACTTATATGGATCCGCGTTTACAAAAAGTAGCAGATCCAACACCTAAGGCATTGGCCGCAAATCCAACAAACGAAACAGCTGTAAGGGAAGATTTTAACTCGTATGTGGGTGCTGATATCTCTGCAAGTGGAGCAACGAATGTTTCCAGAAAGCTGAATGGAGAAATATCTTATCCTAACGAGAGGCGCTTTTGGAATTTTATAGGCCAGCCATCTATTTTGATTGGCTATCCTGAACAGGAATTAAATATTGCCGAAGCCGCACATTTGGGATGGATTGGTACTGGCGCAAAAACCCATTACGACAATGGCATAAAAGCATCAATGGATTTTTATGGTGTTGATGGCAGCGTAACCGCTACTTATCTAACAAACAACGCTCCATATCTATTAGGTGCTGCAGGTTTAAAAAGAATACATGAACAAATGTATTTGGCCCTTGCAGAAAACTCAGGCTGGGAATCATTCTTTATGACCCATAGAACAGGAGTACCTACATATAAATTCTCTACTGAGAATAGTGTTACTAAAATTCCGGTTCGATGGGCTTACCCTACTGCGGAAGATACAGACAACAGAGCGCATTACCGAGCAGCACTAAGGTCGCAATTTGGGACAGAAATAGATGACAGAGACCAGATCATGTGGTTATTAAAATAAAGGTTAGTTTATATTAGCTGAGGGCCGTTTAAAAGCGGCTCTTTTCACTAATTTTATATGATCCAACACACACCTAAACAATACAACTACCTGAAAAACAATTTAAAGCAATAAAAACAACGTAATAATGAATAATATATCAACTCAACCCTTTTCAGCTAATGGTAAAACGTATACACCACCTGCAAAACCTATTGTGGTAATTTGCATGGATGGTTCTGCAGATGAATATCTGGATACCACAATGGCACACGATCGTATGCCTAACCTTAAAAAAATGGCTTTGCAAGGCTACAGAGGTATGGTGCGTGGTGCATTGCCGTCATTTACCAATGTAAACAACTCATCCATAGTTACAGGCGTTAGCCCTGCTGTACATGGCATCTGCGGTAACTTCTTTTATGATACTGCAAAGGATCAGGAAGTGATGATGAACTCATCGGAATATCTTAGAGCCGAAACACTTCTTGCCGCAGCTGCAAATGCTGGTCGTAAGGTTGCAGTGGTTACTGCAAAGGAAAAACTGCGCGACATCCTTTCTTACAAACTAAACGGCATTGCTTTCTCTGCAGAAAAAGCAGATCAGGCAAAACTGGATACCCATGGTATTGAAAATGCAGAACAGGTTATTGGTCACAAAACCCCTGCTATTTATAGTGCCGAAGCCAGCTTATTTGTGTTGCGCGCCGGTGTTGCATTGATAGCCAACGGCATGGCCGATTTCCTATACTTATCCTTAACTGATTATATGCAGCATACTTATGCGCCTGATACGGAAGAATCATTGGCATTTTATGAGGCACAGGATGTTGAACTAGGCAAAATGCTTGAGCTTGGTGCCATTATTGGTGCCACCGCAGATCATGGCATGAATGCAAAGGTTAAAGCCGATGGCACGCCTAATGTATTGTTTATTGAAACCATGCTTACCGAGAAATTTGGCTATGGCTTTAGGGTGATTTGCCCAATTACAGATCCTTATGTAAAACACCATGGTGCTTTGGGTTCTTACGTGGCTGTGCACATGGACGACACATCGAAGGTTAATGAAGTGAAAAACTGGCTTGCTGTACAACCAGGAGTTACCGAGGTATACGACAAAGAAACTGGATGCCGCATACTTGAGCAACCTTCAGATAGAACCGGAGATCTGTTTGTATTGTCAGCCCGCGATGTGGTTGTTGGTAAAACTGCAGCCCATCATGATTTAAAAGCATTAGATGGTACGCTGCGCTCACATGGTGGCAGGTACGAGGAAATGGTACCATTGGTAATTTCTCATCCGCTAAATGCGACCTACAAAATGAAAACACAGGGCGATCCCCGCAATTTCGATGTGTTCGATTTTACCGTTAACGGAACCCACTAAATACCCGCAGTTACAGTTTGAATTTATAGAAGGAAAATGAAAGAAGAAGATATTAATAACGCCCGCAATATTTTAAAACTGGCATCACTAATTGCCGGCAAGCCTGTTTCGTCAGGCAATCAATTGGCTGTACACAATCCTTACAATGGCGAACTGGTAGGAACTGTGGAAACAGCTGACTTAAACGATACCAATAATGCTATTGAAACCGCCCTTAAAGGTGGTGTTGCAATGACCCGCTTTGAAAGATACACTGTGCTTGATAAAGCCAGAACATTGCTTTTAGAAAGAAAGGAAGAATTTGCTCAGCTGATCACTTCCGAATCTGGCCTGTGCATTTCTGAAAGCACTTATGAAATTGGAAGGGCACATGATGTGCTTTTGTTTGCTGCTATTGAATGCCTTAAGGATAATGGACAGATCTATTCATGTGACATATCGCCCAACGGCAAACAACGCAAAATATTTACGACTTACGAGCCCCTAAAACTTGCGGTAGCCATCACCCCTTTTAATCACCCGCTAAACCAGGTTGCACACAAGATTGCTCCTGCCCTTGCGGCCGGAACTCCGGTGATTTTAAAGCCATCAGAAAAAACACCTTTAACGGCCATTCGCTTTGTAGAGTTATTGTATGAAGCGGGCTTACCTCCGTATATGTTGAGTGTTCTTTTAGGAGACACCAAAGTGGTTTCAGAAATACTGGTACAAGATCCAAGGATTGATGTGGTTTCTTTTACTGGCAGCGTTGCTGTGGGTAAACTGATTGCCAAAACGGCCGGCTACAAAAAGGTAATCCTGGAGCTGGGCGGAAATGACCCGCTGATAGTTCTTGAAGATGCCGACCTTGATTTGGCAGTAGAACTGGCCGCTGAAGGATCATTTAGAAACTCAGGTCAACGCTGCACTGCCGTAAAACGGATTCTGGTACACGAAAGCGTATCTGAAGAGTTCACCAAACGTTTTGTCGAAAAAGCTAAAGGATACACCTGTGGTGATCCTTCTAGCTCCGCAACCAGAGTTGGGACAGTTATAGATGAACAATCGGCCGTGTACCTGGAGGATGTTGTAAACAAAGCAGTTGCGCAAGGTGCAAAAGTGCTGCTTGGTGGTAAACGTACTGGTGCCCTATTGGAACCAACTGTGATTACCAATGTACCAAGAGACGCTCAAATGGTAGTCCAGGAGTCTTTCGGCCCACTTGCTCCTATTTTAACTTTCAAAAACATAGCCGATGCAATTGAACTTTCAAATTCTACTGCCTTCGGCTTATCATCAGGAGTGGTTACCACAAACATGGAACATGCCATCCGTTTTGTAAAGGAACTTAAAGTAGGTACGGTAAATATTAATGAAGTACCCGGATACCGCATAGAAAATTCTCCATTTGGAGGAATTAAGGATTCGGGTTTAGGTATAAAAGAAGGAGTAATTGAGGCCATTAAGTGCTTCTCTTATGTAAAAACATTTTCAATGCCCTGGTAATTATGACAAAGAATATTCAATATGATTTAATAGTGGTGGGCTCAGGTATACTGGGTACTTTTCACGCGTTACATGCTTTGAGGTTAGGTAAAACAGTACTGCTTACAGAAAAAGATCAATATCCTGTAAATGCTACGGTACGGAATTTTGGACAGGCAGTAGTATCTGGTATGTCGTCTGACTGGTTTGATTACGCGAGGAGATCAACCGAACTGTATCAGGAAATACAGCAGGAAGCCGACATCAGTGTACGTAACAACGGCACTGTTTATCTTTCTTCTGATGATGATGAAACTCAGTTACTGCACGAGCTAAAAGAAAGGATGGATGCCATAGATTATGAAGCTAATTTGTTATCTGTAGATGATTGTTTAGCGAAATGGCCATCATTAAAAAGAGAATACTGTAAAGGTGGGCTGTTCTTTCCACAGGAAGTAAGTGTGGAGCCAAGCAAGCTGATTTACCAGTTAATTGAATATGCTGTTGCTAAATACCCTAAACTTACTTACATGCCTTCAACGGCAGTTTTAGATTGCGTTGTGGMAGGTGATCATGTTGAAATTACAACTGCTACCCGGCAAACATTTACTGCAGAAAAGGCTATCATTTGCAATGGAGGGGAGTTTAAACTGCTGTTTGCAGACCTGTTTAAACAAAGCGGGATCATATTAAGCAAACTCCAGATGATGAAAACTGTACCAATGCCTGAAGTACAATTGGAAGGAAATATCCTAACAGGCTTGTCTATCCGCAGGTATGAGTCATTTCAGGAATGTCCATCGTTCTCCGGAATTTCTACTCCTGAACATTATAAAGAATGCCAGAAATGGGGAATTCATATTCTGTTTAAGAAGGCAGTAGACGGTTCCATTATAATTGGCGATTCGCATGAATATGCAGACGTAAACCATACAGATGATCTTGGTTTTGGCATTAACAGCCATATTAACGAACTGATGTTAACCGCAGCACAAGAGATTGTAAGCTTTGATGTACGTAAAATAGCATCGACCTGGGCTGGCTTTTACCCTCAGCACAACAGCAAGCATATTGTGGAATACGATATTGAAGACCGGATACATATCCGAACTGCAATTGGAGGCAAGGGCATGACGTCATCGGCCGGATATGCAGAAGCAAGTATAAAAAAGATTTACAACTAGGCAGACTCAGATAAACTCTACGATCAATCCTTATGAAGCGAATAAACCATTTAATGGCCAACTCGAAACTCTTCTTTATTATCTGGTGTATGCTTGCCGCCTTTGGCACTTACTTTTGCATGTATGCTTTTAGAAAACCTTTTACCAATGGAACCTATACAGGGATAACACTCTGGGATCTTGATTACAAAGCGATCTTAATAATTGCGCAGCTTATGGGCTATATGCTTTCTAAGGTAATGGGCATAAAGGTAATTTCGGAGCTTAAGGCATCTGGCAGAAAAAAACTAATCATTTTTCTTATTCTTTTTGCGGAGGCGGCACTCCTTCTTTTTGGAGCAGTA
This sequence comes from Pedobacter sp. 10L46_2, assembly GCF_056395165.1. Classification (NCBI taxonomy): domain Bacteria; kingdom Pseudomonadati; phylum Bacteroidota; class Sphingobacteriia; order Sphingobacteriales; family Sphingobacteriaceae; genus Pedobacter; species Pedobacter sp. 10L46_2. The sequence goes on along the minus strand of NZ_JBFTIZ010000059.1, from coordinate 6,689 downwards.
CCGCAGCCCTACAATTTCTTTTTTCTGTTTTTAAATGGCCTTCCACTCGGCATGGTTTGGGGAATTGTGTTTAGCTATCTGGAAGGCAGGCGCTTTACAGAAACACTGGCCATGGGATTAAGCATTAGCCTGATCTTTTCATCGGGGATGATCAAAACAATCTATTTTACCGTACATGAATGGGTACCACTAGTTTCAGAATTCTGGATGCCTGCATTGATAGGCGTACTTTTCTTACCGCTGTTTCTCACTTTTGTCTGGATGCTTTCGGTGATTCCCGAACCCACTGAAACCGACAAGCTATTGCGTGTTGAACGTTTACCGATGAATGCTGAGGATAAACGTTCGGTGATGGCAGAATTTGGCTTCGCGATTTTTGGCATTGGTTTGATCTATATGATGCTGACCACCATGAGGGATTTTAGGGATAATTTTTCTGTCGAGATCTGGAATGAAATAGATATTCATTGGGATAAGGGTGTATTATCATTAACAGAAACGATTTCCGGAATTATCGTTTTAATTGCCATAGGTAGTCTTTCGATGATACGCAACAACATACGCGGTTTTTGGGCTACGCAATATCTGATTGCCCTTGGCCTTGTACTTAGTGGTGGTAGTACCCTGTTTTTCCAACTGCATCTGATAAGTCCTTTTTGGTGGATGTTACTGGTAGGAATGGGGATGTTTTTAGCTTACACTCCTATTCAGGTAGTGCTGTTCGATAGGATGATCGCTTTATTTAAGATCAAGGCCAATGCGGGATTTTTTGTTTACATCTGTGACTCGGCAGGATACCTGGGCAGCGTATTCTTACTGCTTTACAAAGAATTTTTCATGAAGGATTTAAGCTGGTGCAAGGTATTGATTCGGTTCAGCTATACACTTACAGTGGTTTGCCTGATCCTATTGGTTATGGTATCTGTATTTTTTAACCGTAAAATTGGCATTAAAGGTCCGATTACCGGGGTATTAGACAGAAAGGTTTAAAACTGGATCATAACTCCTCATTCCTAGAAACCGAATGATCTCTTGGTTATGCTAATTGCGTAGTAGCTAATTCATAGTCAAGAGGTCTCTACTGTTCTCGAGATGAAGACAGGTTATTTAAAACTGGCCAGATAAAGAAAAGCCGTAAGCCTTGTTTTGATACATGGGCACCACACTAAAATTAGAAGCTTGCTTACCCATGATCAGCTTTTTTAAATGTGGGTATACCAGGTAACTTATTTTGGTTGACAAAATACCGAAGCCTGCTCCTGCTACCACATCACTAACCCAATGCCTGTTGTTGTATAATCTAAAAACACCTGTAGCACCGGCAACGGCATATCCGGCATACCCTATCCACGGCGATACATCTTTATATTCCTGTTTTAAAAACTCCGCTGCCGCAAATGATGTTGCGGTATGCCCCGAAGGGAATGAGTTGTTGGTACTGCCATCAGGACGAAGCCTGTTTGTAGTAGATTTAACAATAAGTGTAGAGGCTTTCATTAATCCAAAAGAGATTGCATAAATACCTGTAGCATCTGCAAGATTATGTCGGCCTTTTACACCCGATAGATTTAAGGCATAAACCGCCGCTGCGGGAGCATATTGCATAAAATTATCGGCATGTACGGAAAAGAAAGGGTGATCTTCCTGTAATTCATTACGGGTACTTACATCCAGGTCGTGTACAAAATTATTACCACCTCCCATTGCTCCGTATGCAAGAAACACCGCCGGAATGATAAAAGGTGCAACTTTAAAGGTATTCTTTTTTTGAGGCAGTGAGTCTGTTTGACCGGAGTACTGCGCGAAACTGCAAAAAGGTAAACAAAGGACAATTACAAAGCCGTACTTCATCTTAAACATCTTCTTATTTATTAAATTCTTAATCAAAACTAAACACCAAATTTGGAGTAACTCTGAAGTTCCCCTTCTAAAAAACTCACCGTAAAAATGTGTTGTGAATTCTGATAAGCATAATTTAACTTAAAATGATATAAGTTGCAAATTTGATTGGATATAGCAAGGCCTAAGCCCATTCCTTCTGAGGCAGTATTTTTATAGAATCTTTCAAAAACCTTATCTGCAATCAACGCTGTATCTAAACCGGTATTACTAACGATAAGTTGGCTATCATTTAATTGAATAAAGATCTGGCCGTCTTTATAGTTATGACGGATGGCATTACTAAGCAGGTTATTGATCAACATATCTGCAAGATGCTTGTTCATATTGATCTGCTTGTGAGCAAGGTCTGTTCTAAGGTTTATGTTATGCAGTTGAAGCAGCTCCTGGAATTGTCTTGTTTTTTGCCTGATCAAGTTATCCAGCGGAATCGTTTCCTGATCTGCTATCAGATTATTCTCGATCTTAGCAAGCATCAGTAAGGTTTGGTTAAGACGAGATAACTTGCCTACTGCAACATAAATATCTTCTATAAGCTCGCCTTGTGAATCACTGAATGTTTCTGTTTGAATCAGTGTATCTAGTTTGGAGTYTATTACCGCCAGAGGAGTCATCATTTCATGAGACGCATTGTCTGTAAAACTCTTCAATTCCCTGTAATCTTGTTTTACACGCAAGGACATGGTTGCAACTGCCGTATTTAACTCTGCAAATTCATCGATTTTTGTTGATTCTATTCTGATATCATTTTTATCTGCCAGATTAAAGGCTTTCATTTGTAGCAGTATTCCATAAAAAGGCTTCCATATATTATTGAGAATAAACCTATTGATTAACAACAGGGTGATTAGAAGCAAAATAGTTACGCTAAGGGTTATTAAAACTATTATTCTAACCAGATCTTCAGACTCTACTCTGGATTTTGTTACCGTAACAGAATATAATTTCCCATTTACTTCTACCGTATAAATGAGGCTTCTCCCTGGTTCAATCTTTTGTTCTGATTTATTAAAATAATCATTATAGAAATACCTGCGTTCAAAATTATGACCAGAGTCAATAAGGCTATAGCTTACCTTTTGTTCTTTAAAACTACCTGCTTGTGGCAATTTGCCATTGGCTTGCACATAGGCAACAATTTCATCTTCTTCGATTTCCAGATCCCTATCCAACTGATCTGTCAGGATATAATGGATTACCGAATAATAGATTACCCCAGTAAATACAAAAACAATAATAGAGGCAATTAAGGTGACCCTGTTATATTTTGCGGATAACTTCATACATTTTCAAATTTGTAGCCTACACCATACATAGATTTGATGTAATCTTTGCATCCTGCTTCTACCAGCTTTTTCCGTAGGTTTTTAATGTGGGTATAAATGAAATCGAAATGATCGGAAAGGTCAATCTCATCACCCCATAAGTGCTCTGCTATTGCACTTTTGGTAGTTACCTTGCTATGATTTGCAATAAAATAAACAAGTAGATCATATTCCTTACGGGTAAGGATTAACACATTATCTCCTATCTTCACACTCATTGCCTGCGTATCAATATGTATTTCATTAAAAGTGATAATGTTGCTGCCATTATAACTTTTTCTGCGAACTATTGCTGTTACCCTTGCTTTAAGTTCCGACAGGTGAAAGGGCTTTACAAGGTAATCATCAGCACCAAGGTTCAATCCATCAAGCTTATCATCAAGCGAATGCCTTGCAGAAATGATAAGTACCCCGTCTTTTTTATTGATCTTTTTAATTGCACGCAGAATCTCCATCCCATCGCCGCCCGGTAGTGTTAAATCTAAAAGAATACAATCATAATTATAGATGTTAACTTTCTCTATTGCCGATTTATAGTCTGCTGCGGTTTCGCAAATATTACCTTCATCTGTAAAATAAGTGATAATACTTTCGCGCAATGAGCTTTCATCTTCTATCAATAATATTTTCATTCTGGAGATGTTAAAAAATTAAATGTAGTAAATTAATAAGGCAGTTTATGGTCTTTATAGAGTAAGTTTATCATGCTGGGCAAAACGATAAGCAGTAAGGGCATAGCAACAATAAAACCACCAATAACAGCTATTGCCAATGGCTGATGGAGTTGCGCCCCGGCTCCAATACCCAATGCAAGAGGCATCAGTGCAATTATAGCTCCGAGAGCCGTCATTAATTTTGGACGTAATCGCGTTGAAATGGCATAAACAATGGCATCCTGAACTTTATTTTCCCTACAGGACTCTTTAAACTGCAGGAAGGTAAAAATTGCATTTTCGCCTATTATACCTATGATCATAATCAGGCCTGTATAGCTCCCCACGTTTAGGGCCGTATGAGTTAAAAACAATGCCAAATAACTACCTGAAATACCCAAGACAGCTATAAATAATATAACAGTAGCAATTTTAAAATCTTTAAACAGAAATAAAATAACGRCAAATACAAGCAAGCTTGAGGAAACCAGGATCACAAGGAGTTCTTTAAAAGATTGCTGTTGCTCTGCATAAGCGCCACCATATTCGATATGATAACCAGCAGGCAAATGAATACTGTTTGAAACCTGCTGCCGGATATCCTGAATTGTGGTTCCAAGATCCCTGTTTTCAAGACGGGCCGTTACTACACCCATTGCCTGCAGATTCTCCCGTTCAACCTCTGCTTCTCCGGCATTTATATCGATAATTGCCAGATTAGTGATTGGTACCAACTTACCATCGGGCAAGAATATCTGCATTGATTTAATTCCTTCTACATTATATTTTCTGCTGTTTGGATAAATAAGCCTGATGGTTGAGAGTTGCTCTTTTTCGAGAACAGCGCCAGCAGAATTTCCTTCTAAAGCCATTTGCAATTGATACTGAAAATCGGCTACACTGATACCGTATTGTGCAAGCTGGCTATAAATGGGCCTCACATCAATAGAGGGCCCGGCTATGATAACGCCATCAAATACATCCGCAGCACCCTTAACCTTAGAGACAATAGCAGCAACAGCTTTAGAAAGGGTCGTAAGCTTTGAGTGATTATCTCCAAAGATTTTAATTTCTACGGGCTGGGTTGAACTCATAAGATCGCCAAGCATGTCGCCAATTACCTGTCCGAAATCTATTTCGAGAGAGGGTTGGCTAGCAGTTATCTTATTACGGATTTCGCTTATCACCTCTTGAGTTGTTCTGCTGCGTTCTTTTTTAAGCTGAATAAGGTAGTCTCCATTATTGGGCTCCGTAATAAAGAAGCCCATTTGGGTACCTGTTCTTCTGGAATAAGTTTCTACATCAGGAATTTTTATAATGATCTGCTCTACTTCTTTCAACATCCTGTCGGTTTCCTGAAGAGAGGTTCCCGGCGGAGATTTGTAATCGAGTACAATACTACCTTCATCCATCTCAGGTAGAAATCCTGTTTGGAGTTTTGGCAGTATGAGTATAATAACTAGAATAAGTACCACTATTGCCGCAAAACTGAACATCGGTTTTTTGATAAACCACATTACCCATGCCTGATTTTTCACAGTATGGACTTGGGTTTGTTTCCTTCCCGAAGGTTTTACCTGTTTACCTAAAAGCAGGTATACTACAGGCAAACAGATCCAGGTAACAAAAAAAGAACAAATCAAAGCAATGATCATGGTGTTGGTCATCACCTTGAAATAGGCACCAGCTACTCCTGTCATTAGTAAGAAAGGAATAAAAATAACTATAGTACTAAGTGATGAGCCCAGCATCGCCTGAAAAAGATATCGGATTGCTTTATGAACCAGATCATCGCTTTCCAGCTCCGGATATTCCTCATGAGTTCGATGAATTTGCTCCACTACTACAATTGCATCATCTATAATTAAACCTATTGCGGCAGCAATAGCCCCAAGAGTCATTATATTTAGGGTATAACCAATGCTATATAATACAATTACCGTTAAACAAAGCGTTAGCGGAATGGTAATAAGAATAGTACTGCTGGCCCTTAATGACCTCAAAAAGATGATTGCAACAATAATTGCAAGGCCTAAGCCTATCCAAAGGCTATCGGCTACACTTTTCACAGAATCGTTAACAAAATCGGCCTGTATGTAATAAGGCTTGATGCCTACTCCAGGAGGTAAAATGCTTTGTAAAAGCTTAATTTTTTTCTCCATCTCCTGAGTAAGGGTAATCAGATTGGCCTCGGGCTGTTTAATAACCGCAATCAATACAGCATCATGACCATTTGCATTGATTTTGGTATACTCTACCCCTTCTTGTATGCTTACCCTGGCGATATCTTTAATTTGGATAGCTCTATGTCCGTTATTGCTAACAACAACATCTTCCAAATCCGACCTGGTTGTTACAGCCGCATCTGTAATGGTTAAGTACAATAGTTTATAATCTGAAAGATATCCGTTTGAGCGGATGAAATTGGTTTGACTTAAAGCAGTATTTACCTGCTGAGGAGTGAGGTTGAGCGAACTCATTTTATTTTTATCCAGTTCAACCCAGTACTCCTTAGCCTTTCCGCCGCTCACACGCACTTCCGCCACTCCCTCAACCTGAGAAAGGAAAGGTTTGATGGTATAAGTGGCTATTTCACGAAGTTCAATTGGAGACTTACTATGACTTTCGAGTGTATAACCCATTACCGGTAATATGGAAGGGTTCATTTTTTCAACCGATATGTTGATATCAGGAGGCAGTGCGTTCCTGATCTGATTGATTCTGGATTCTATGCGTTGCTGGCTCAAGTCAATATCCGTATTCCAGTTCATAAACGCAGATATTTCGCAGCTCCCTCTACTTGTAGTACTTC
>NZ_JBFTIZ010000058.1:0-16303 GCF_056395165.1 Pedobacter sp. 10L46_2 | reverse complement strand
CCATGGATGTTGCGGGCAAGTATGCGCTGGTAATTAAATCCTTTGGCTGCTTCTTTTTTTAGTGGTTTATATTCGCTGGCGCGGATTACAAAAACCTTTTCCTGATGATTGGCAGGGGAGATGTCTTTAAAGAAACCAGTCAGATCAAGATTTAGGGAGTGTACAATGTTCATTAGAACAGGTAGCGATGGGATGGTACGGTTATTTTCAATCTGGGAGATCAAGCCCTTGCTTACTCCGGCTCTATTAGCGAGCTCTTGTATGGTAATGTTCTTTTCTTTTCGTATTTCTTTTATTCTGTAGCTGATCTTTAGGATAATATCGTCTTCCATGGTTTTCGCGTTTTATCCAAAAGTAAATAAAATTTGGAATTCGGAGGGGTGTAACTTACCATCAATTATTGTGAGTTGCTATTGAATATATAATAATAACTATATGCATACAATATAAGAACATAATTAAGTTACTATTACTGCCCTTGCTATACCGTTGGGATACCCTGGTGGTAATTCAAGGGTATATCAACGGTATAGCAAGGGTATTTCAATCCTTTATTTATTATGTATTCATTACGTTTTTTACCGTATTTATATTTGTGTTATATATGCCGGGACGCAACTATGTTATATTCCTGAAAAGCTATCTGCTACAGCTTTTCCTCTCCAGCTTTGAGGGGCTTTTAATCCAAGTATCCAGGCAATGGTTGCGCCAGTGTCATATGTGATAATTACATCCTTAATCTCGTGGTTCTTTTTAACTCCTGCGCCATTTATTACCCATGGAATTTGTACTTCGTCTAAAGATTTTCCGCCATGTCCTTTACCCGTTCCGCCATGATCAGCAGATAGTATAATGATGGTTTCGTTCTCTATGCCTGCGTCTTTAACTGCCTGTACAATCTTTCCAATTCTTATGTCAACTTTTTGAAGTTGCTCGTAATAGGCAGGGGTCCTGTGTCCAATGCCGTGGCCTGTTCCGTCTGGCTCATCAAGGTGGATAAAAGTGAAATAAGGTTTGTCTCTTTTGATAATGGTGGCGGCAGTATCCGCACAAAAATCGTCGTTATCATTGCCTGGTACTACAATGCTGATCGCATCTTTCTCTACTAGTGGTCCAATGCCCGGCCAGCTGTAAATTACTGCAGTTTTAGCGTTGGGTTTCTGATCTCTGATTACGCTAAAAATAGATGGGAACAGACCATATTTAGTGGTAGTAGCCGAAGGAATTTCTGGAGTTTTACTGCCCCATTCTGTAAAGCCATGCTCAGTTGGTCCGGCACCCATAAGCATAGACGCCCAGTTCACAGCGCTTGAAGAAGGTAATACGGATCTGGCTTTTAACGACCATGATCCTGTTTCCATTAACTTTCTTAGGTTGGGCATTTTAGCATCAGGTACTGCATAGGCTCCAAATCCGTCGCATCCAATTAGAACAACATGTTTTACTTTTTTTACCTGCGCATTAAGCTGCATAGTAAAGCACAATAAGCAGGAGGCAATAATTAATCTTTTCATTTGTTTGTTATTTGTGGTTTAAAATTTTACTAAAACAATCTGTCGTCTTAAAGCTGCCGTCGTTCTCTTCGTTATCTCGAACGCATTTGTGCCTAGGCACCAGGATTATGGGCGCGTACAGCACGGCTGTTTTTTTCTTTCAGGAGTTAAATATATGTATATTTTTGTTTAGTAAAACTAAACAAATAAAAATATTACAAATATTCAATAATAAGATAAGGTTGATTTAAGCCGACTAAAGAGACTTTCTTCTGAATACCCAGTATTTCTGTAAAACGTAGTTAAAGCCCAGAGATACAATGATGTCAACCATGATTCTGGTTATTTTGTAGTCTATCTTTAGCCAGGTAGTGAGCAAATAGGTACCCGATGATTTTAATAAAATACTGCCGCCAACTACAAATATAAATTTAATGAGTTGTTGTCCAACCGGGGCCTTATTTGCATTTGCAGTGGTAAAAGTCCAGTAGCGGTTTACAGAGAAGTTAACTACTGCGCCAACGATTCCGCCGATGGCAATAGAAATGGTGTAATGAATGTTTAGTAATTCAGTGCATAATATCATTACCAGATAGTCAACTATTCCGCCGGTAAAGGCAGAAAGCTGGGCTTTGGCAAAAACAAATACGGCATTTTTTTTACTCATTAAACACTGTCTTTTTTGGCTAAACGAGCTTCTCGCTCTGCATTGTCACGAATATCGCCAAGTTTTAGCAGTTTTCTGGTATCTAAAAAGTTAATGATAAACAAGGTGATGCAGATCGCTGCCGCAAAATATTCTATTAAGTGTCCGAAAAGAACCTCAGCGATAAGTATCAGGGCCAGAATAATTCTGATTTCGGTAGGGCCTACAATGCCCGAGTCGATGCTGTAGATGTCAGTTATCTTATAGCGTAACTGAGAAATGATCATTGCCCATCCGTATAAAACCACAAAAACGAATGCGATAAGTTCGTATTCGTTTCTGGCATATACCATATAGCCCAATCCAATAAGTACCGTGCTTACCCAATCCATTATGATATCTAAAGAAAAGCCGTACCATTTTCTTGGAATGTTTCTGTAGTAAGCTATTCTTCCGTCAAGTGAGTCGCCGAACCAGTTAATTGCTAAGCCTAATATACCAAGCAATAGAAAGCTGCGGTTGTCGTATGTAGCTAAAATAAAACCTGCAAGAACCAGAAGCGATCCAAAAGTACCTGTAAAGGTTAGCATATCTGAGCTGATGGACGAAGGAACTCGTTTTACGAGGTAAGAAATGGTGTTTTGTTCGGCACTTCTTAGGATGTTAGTTCTTTTTCTGTCTTGAAATATCCYTTTCAGATCTTGTGTTTCTTCCATTCAGGGGTTGCAAATATGCTTTTTATAACGAGGTACAAAAGTAGGTATTTTAACTTATTTCAGGCGATTTTTTCAATTCTATTACAGTTATCTCTGGCCATATACCAATCCTGCCAGAAAATCCAAGAAAACCAAAGCCTCTGTTGATGTTTAAATATCGACCATTCCTGCTTGTTATGCCTGCCCAATGTGCGTAGCGATACTTTACAGGGCTCCATTTGATCCCAAATGCTTCTATGCCAAATTGCATGCCATGTGTGTGTCCGCTTAAGGTAAGGTGAACTTTTGAGGGGTGTTTTACTACTTCTGCGTCCCAGTGTGATGGATCATGTGAAAGTAATATTTTAAAGTCATTGAGACTGGTGCCTGCTAAAGCTTTGTTTAAGTCTCCTCTTTCGCCAAAACCTATTCCCCAGTTTTCTACTCCGGCCAACACTATTTTTTGCCCGTCTTTGTGTAAGGTTACCTCTTCGTCGAGTAATAATTTGTAGCCCAGCTCTTCATGGTATTCTTTTAGTCGTTGTAGATTTGCGTTCTTTTCTGATTCACTTCTCCATGGTACATAGTCGCCGTAATCATGGTTTCCTAAAACAGAAAACTGTCCGTATGGTGCCTTTACCTGTTTGAAATGATCAATCCAGGGTGTAATCTCCTCTGCTTTGTTGTTTACCAGGTCGCCGGTAAATACAAAGAGGTCAGAATTTTGCGCTTTGATCAGGTCGATGCCTTTTTGTACTGCTGTTGGATTTTTAAAGCTTCCGGCATGTACATCAGAGATTTGTGTGATGGTAAAGCCATCAAAATTTGACGGCAGATCATCAAAAAATAAGGTATGCTTAATTACCCTGTAGGCATATTTTCCTTTAATCATGCCGTAGATAAATATTAGGATTACGAGTAGGACGACCAGGAGGGCAAATTCAACCCAATATACATTTCTGGCGCCTTGCGTTATCAATCTGTATGTATCGCCCAGCAGCAGGAATGCCGAAAATATCACCTCTGTAACAAACAGGATCAGAAAAACATGAGTGGTTATTTTAAAGAGCAGGTCCATTCCATTGTCGCGCATTCTTATTATGGAATAAATTAGGGTGGCGGTGGTGAGCACGATAAAACCCCAGAAAAGTGGGGTGGTAAGTGAATTTGAACTTATTGTTCTGATGCCCGAAAGCACGTACCAGTTCAAAACAAAAAGTAGTATTGCTATTATAGCAAGTGGTAAAACACTGATTCTTCTCTTCATGTAGTTTTATAAACGAATTAAAATTACAGCTTGGATGGCAAAGTGTTTGGTATGTTACTCAATATGACATTACTGTGTATTGTTGGGGGTGTAATAGTATAATACACGTCATCTCGACATAATGCACGTCATCTCGAATGAGGCCAGTTCTTGAATGACCTCGGTTCTCGAATGAGGTCGGTTCTTGAATGACGTCAGTTTTAAAGAATGTCCGCTTTAAAGGATGATAACGCAAATTAAATCTTAATTGCTCTGTCCGAAATATAGGGTACATTGGGGTATCCGTTATAATCGGGGTCGTTTTGTGTGGCTTCTTGCCCCATATATTCCGATTTACGGCCTTTGATTTCTGCAGTGCCATTGGTGTAAATTGTTAAAAATGCCCACAGGGGTTCTTTAGTGTGTGCAAAATCGTAACCTGTAACCGGATGGGTAAACTGATAGGAAATGCTATTGATCTGTACATAATTAATGCCGTTGTAAACATTATGATAGTCTTCATGATGGTGGCCACTAAAAACGAACTGAATTTTATTAAACCCTGCTTTCTTGTTTATTCTTTCAAATATTAAACGGATCAAGGCTCCTTCTTTTAAGCCATCCTGATCATTATCTATACCCTGATGACAAAATACAATTGTAGGTAAATTCGTTGCTTCCAAATCTTGTTTCATCCATTTTATCTGTGCTGGATTCATAGATCTTGGATATCCTTTGGAAGTATCTCCTTCTGGTCTTTCATTGCCGTTTAGCACCACAAAATGATAGCCATTGGTGTCAAACGAGTAATATTTTCCTTTGGCATTCCAGAAATCAACAACCTGGTCATGTGTAAAACCACCATCTGTATCATGATTTCCTATTACATGATATTTTGGTCCGGTAAATTGATTCCAGATTCCCATTAAGTTTTTGTTCTTTTCCTTAGGGATGCAAAAGTCTCCCATTTGAATAATGAAGTCGGGTTTACGCTGGTTCATTTCGTTGATGAACGACTGCAGTCTTTTTTCGCCGTCCTTTATCAGGTCCTGATGAAGGTCTGTGCAAATACCAATACGCATTAAAGGTTTTTTGCCGGATAAGGCTGCGGAGGCTTCTGTTTTTGCGTATAGATTTTGTATTCCTGAAAGGCTGCCGGTGCCAATCAATGTGCTGATTAAAAAGTTGCGTCTTTTCATACCTGTAAGTCGAAGTTTGGAGCCGTTTTTTTAGAATACAATTGTAAAATAAAAATTGCAATAAATGAAGTATATTTTTAATATTTGTAAACATTTGAAGATAGAAGTAGGTTTGTTGTTGTTCGTGTATATAGTTAATATAGTGTCTTTTGACTTGTTTTAACTTAAAAATATCTAATTGTTAAATTATTGTTATTAAATCTTAAAGTTTATATATACTAAAAATTATGAAAACAAAATTACTTGTGTTTGCCTTGGTTTTTATGGCGGCAGCTGTCTCTTCCTTTGCCCAAAAAGGTAAGACAAAAAACGTAATCCTTATTTCTATTGACGGGTATCGCTGGCAGGAAATTTTCAAGGGTGCAGATTCTTCATTATTGTTCCAAAAAAAATATCGCAGGCAGGATTCAACAGAGTTGGTTAAAAAGTATTGGGCGCCAACTGCAAATGAGCGCCGACAAAAACTGATGCCTTTTTTTTGGAATACTATTGCGAAACATGGGCAGCTATATGGTAACCGCGACCTAAAGAATTATGTGAATGTTAAAAACAAATATTGGTTCTCTTATCCTGGTAGGAGTGAAACAGTTTGTGGTTACTATGATCCGGCCATTAATTCGAATAGCTATCCGGATAATCCGAACGAAAACGTACTTGAGTTTATCAATAAACAAAAAGGCTATCAAAATAAGGTGGTAACTTTTGCAGGTTGGGCTGCAGTAGGAAACATAGTGAACCGTAATAGGAATAAAATGCCTTTGTATAACCCTTACGAGGATGTAAAAGGTGCAAACTTAACCGAGGCTCAAAAGCTGGCCAATGAATTACAGTACTTTTTACCCAATACGTTCGGTACTTCAGAGCGTTTCGATTTAACAACTTATGCGCTGGCTAAAACCTATATAGCAGCGAATCACCCACGACTGGTTTACATAGATTTCATAGATACTGATGAGTTCGGGCACGCCGGGCAATATGATTCTTTTCTTGATGCCGCTAATTATCTGGATAAAATGATTGCAAGTCTTTGGGCAAGCCTTCAGGCCGATCCTTTCTATAAGGATAATACAACTATTATGATTTGCCCGGATCATGGTCGTGGTATAGATAAAGGCTGGGTTAGTCATGGATCAGAGACGGCTCACTCTAACGAAACATGGTTCGCTGTTCTAGGCCCTGATACACCGCCCAAAGGAGAAATGAAAACTGAAGGGCAGATTTATCAGGAACAGTTTGCGCAAACCTTAGCTCATTTTCTTGGCTTTAAGTTTACTGCCAACCACCCGGTAGGAGAGAGAGTTGAGTCTGTTTCCTTTCTTAAATAATGCTTAATACAGCGTTATTTTTTAGCGGGCTCTTTGGTAGCTACTTTTTTAACTTTAGCAGTGGCAGCGGCTTCTTTAACTGGAGCCTCTGCTTTCTTAGTTACAGTGCTTGCTTCAATTAGATCAGAGCTGCTTACTTTAAGTTTTTTAGATAGTTTTTTTGCTAATTTAGCTGCTGCTTTATTGATTTCTTTTTTGGCATCTTTCGGGTTGTAGTCCAATCCTGTAACTACTGCTTCAATTCCTGTGGCTATTTGAGTGTTTAATGATTTACGAAGTTCCTTGATTGCAGATTTGATAGCTGATCCCTTTTTTTTATCTTTCATGACATATTTTTTTAAGAATTACAAAACAACATAAAGATAGTGTAAATTTCATATTATCATTATGTTAACATTTGTTCGCTGCTTAACACGAAGTAAAGCTCGGTGTATTTGTTTAAAGCATCGTAACCTTTTATTAAGCACGAACTTAGCTAATCTTGAATGGTTTTAAATTGCAAAATAACTGATTGATAATTAGTGCATTAATTCTTTTTTTACAATTCTATGTACTACCAAACCTATATACTTTATATATTTGCTTTATGAAAACAGTGAATTGTAGCGTTAAGTACATGATCATGCAATGCATGAAAGGGTAAGACTACGGACTGTTTGGAACAAAACTTTTAAAAGCTTCTTCAGTCTCCCCGACAAAGAAGCTTTTTTTAAATTAGACCTAACAAAAGATGCAGAGCTTTAGAACAGAGTTAGAAAATCCTATTGTCGAAAAAGATATAATCGATCTTGAAAAGAAGATCAGGGAATTCCGCGAGGGTAAAATCCATGATGAGAAATTTAGAAGCTTGCGTTTGGCGCGTGGTGTTTATGGCCAAAGACAGCCCGGCGTTCAAATGGTACGTATTAAACTGCCATTTGGTAAAGTAACTTTCAATCAGCTTTTACGTATTGCAGATGTATCTGATGAATATGCAAGCGGGAACTTACACCTGACAACCCGCCAGGATATTCAAATTCACTATGTAAGCTTAGACAGGACTCCCCAGCTTTGGGAAGAACTTCAACGTGACGATGTAACCATTCGCGAAGCTTGTGGAAACACTGTTCGTAATGTAACCTCTTCTCCGGATTCAGGTATAAATCCAAACGAACCATTTGATGTATCGCCGTATGCGCATGCATTTTTTAAATATTTTTTACGTAACCCTATTTGCCAGGAGATGGGCAGAAAGATTAAATTTTCTTTCTCTTCTGATGAAACAGATACGGCATTTAGTTATATCCACGACCTTGGTTTTATTCCGAAAATTAACGAGCAGGGCGAGCGTGGTTTTAAAGTTGTTTTAGGTGGTGGTTTAGGGGCTCAGCCATTTTTAGCTGAACCTGTTCACGATTTTCTGCACGAAGACCAGATCATTCCTTATGCTGAAGCAATGCTAAGGGTGTTTGATCGTTACGGGGAAAGAACCAATAGAAATAAAGCGCGTTTAAAATACCTGGTTCAGAAACTTGGCTTAGAAGAAGTTGTTAGGCTTATTGAAGAAGAGCGTGTTGCCAATAAATCAAAATCTTTTAAAATAGACCGTGATGCTGTACCTGATCCTCAGGTGCCTGAATTATTGGATTATCCTGCTTTGGATGATGTGGTAAATTCACTGGACTATAAACACTGGCGCGCTACTAACGCTTTTGTTCAAAAACAAGAGGGTTTTTATGGTGTGTACATCAAAGTAACTAAAGGTGATATCCCAACCGATCTCGCCCGTAAACTGGTTGATGCAATTAGTCCTTTTGCGGCTGACGAGATTCGTGTTACCCAGAATCAGGGCTTATTATTGAAATATGTTAGAGAAGGTGCTTTACCTTCATTATATGTTGAACTTAAAGCTTTAGGTTTTGCTAAACCTGGGTTTGATAGTGTTGGCGACGTAACTACCTGCCCGGGTACAGATACTTGTAACCTTGGTATATCAAACAGCATGTCGCTTTCGGTTGCTTTGGAAGACGTGATCTACGAGGAATATCCGGAATTGATTTACGACAAAGACCTTAAAATAAAGATCAGTGGATGTATGAACTCTTGCGGACAGCATGGTTTGGCTCACATTGGTTTTCATGGTAGCTCTGTAAAGGCTAATGGTAAAGTTGTACCTGCAGTACAGGTAATGCTTGGCGGTGGTACAGTTGGTAACGGAGAAGGCAGGGTAGCTGAGCGTGTAATTAAAGCGCCATCTAAACGTGCTACCGATGTTTTAAGAACATTATTAAATGACTTTGGCGCTAAAGCCGAAAAAGAAGAAGGCTTTAACAAGTATTATGACAGAAACGGTAAAGACTATTTTTACCAATTGTTGAAACCACTTGCTGATCTTACTAATCTTAAAGACGAAGAGTATGTAGATTGGGGCCATGAAGAAACTTTTGAAACTGCTATTGGTGTTGGTGAATGTGCGGGTGTGGTAATAGATCTTGTGGCTACTTTGTTATTAGAATCTGAAGAGAAATTAGGTTGGGCTAAAGCTTCGTACGAGGCTGGGGCATGGTCTGATGCCATTTATCATACTTACGCAGTATTTGTTGGTTCAGCCAAAGCTTTATTGCTTGATAAAGGTGTGAACAGCAGCACTCAGATTGGTGTGATCAGAGAGTTCGATAAAAACTACGTTGAAACCGGAGAAGTTGTACTTGAAGGTTCATTTAATGACCTGGTACTTCAAATTAACAAAAACGAGCCTACAGAAGCGTTTGCAACTGCTTACTTAGCTGATGTTGAGCGTTTTTATAACTCAATTAAAGGAACAAGAGGGGAGTAACCTAATGATCACTCACAAAAATATATATAACAGAGAGCCAAGGATCACGCTTGTGGGCGCGGGTCCCGGTGATCCTGAACTGATCACAATGAAAGGTGCCAATGCACTTAAAACTGCTGATGTAGTTTTGTATGATGCATTGGTTAATGAAGGAGTTTTGGATTATGCCAACCCTGATGCCATTAAGGTATATGTTGGTAAAAGATCTGGTGAACATTCGTATGGTCAGGATGCAATAAACAAACTGATGATCGATTACGCCCTTAATTACGGCCACGTGGTTCGTTTAAAAGGTGGTGATCCGTTTGTGTTTGGCAGGGGATATGAGGAATTGGACTTTGCTGTGGGTTATAGTGTGCCTGTAACGGTTGTTCCCGGTTTATCCAGCTCTATATCTGTACCTGGTTTGCAGCAAATCCCGGTTACACACCGCGGACTTAGCGAAAGCTTCTGGGTGGTAACAGGTACTACCTCTTCCGGAAAAATATCTAATGACCTTTATGAGGCTGCACGATCAAAAGCTACCGTAGTGGTGTTGATGGGATTGGGTAAGCTTAAAGAGATTGTGAAACTGTTTCAGAACGAGGGTAAGAATTTATTGCCTGTTGCTGCTATTCAAAGCGGATCAACAGAGAATGAGAAACTAGCCGTGGGTACTGTAGATACGATTGTGGAACTGGTTGAAGAAAAAGGTATTGAGGCACCGGCATTGTTGATATTTGGTCAGGTGGTTTCTTTACATCCTTCTTTTCAGCCAATCAAGAATTTTTACCAGGCTTTAAAAGAAGAATTGTAGTTTTTATGGAAGGCAATCAGTTATTTCCTGTCTTCATAAAATTGAATACCATACATACCATACTTGTTGGCGCTGGCCCGGTTGGTTTGGAAAAGTTAACAGCAATATTAGGTAATAGCCCTGATGCCAGGGTTACCGTTATAGGGCTTGAGATTTTACCGGAACTGCAGGAACTGGCTGACAAGCATGAGGGTGTAACAGTACTTCAAAAAGAGTTTGTTGCTGCCGATCTGGATGGTGCAGATTTGGTTGTGGCAGCTACAAATAATGAATTGCTGAATCAGGAAATCAGAATACAGGCCGACCAGCGCAATTTGCTGGTTAACTTTGCTGATAAACCTGACCTGTGTAACTTTTACCTGGGGTCTATTGTTAAAAAGGGTGATCTTAAAATAGCAATATCTACCAACGGTAAATCGCCAACCATTGCAAAACGGTTGAAAGAAGTGTTAAATGATAGTTTGCCTGACGAGTTGAATGATACTTTGCAGCAAATGGAGGCACTTAGAAATACACTTAATGGTGATTTTGCTTCGAAGGTTAAAAGACTGAATGAAGTAACCTCATTATTGGTTACTGAAAAATTGGCTTCAACTGAAGATGAAGAATCTTCTTTAGTTAAAGATAAGGAAGAGAAAAGCAAAAGAGGTAAGATGAAGTGGCTGATATGGCTGGCAATCGTATTTTCTTTTGTAATTGTTGTTACTGCATTTTGGCATAAAGAACCGGAATTTCAGGCTTACATTGAAAATCTGAACCCGATGTTTTACTGGTTCTTGCTGGGCGGTTTTATTTTTGCAATGATTGATGGTGCGATTGGAATGTCGTACGGTGTTACTACCACCTCATTCTCTTTGGCAATGGGTGTTCCACCGGCTTCGGCCAGTATGGGTGTTCATCTTTCTGAGATTTTGAGTAACGGTATAGCTGGCTGGATGCACTATCGCTTTGGTAATGTAAACTGGAAATTGTTCAGGTTATTGCTTATCCCCGGAATTGTGGGTGCGGTAACAGGAGCATACCTGTTATCATCATTAGAGCATTATAGTAATTATACCAAGCCGGTTGTTTCTTTATATACTTTAATACTGGGATTTGTAATCCTTTCTAAAGCGTATAAAGCAAACGCCAAAACAACAGGCCCAAAGAAAAAGATAAAGAAAGTTTCATTGCTGGGTTTGTTTGGTGGTTTTATTGATGCTGTTGGTGGCGGAGGCTGGGGTTCTATTGTTTTGTCGAGCTTAATAGCCGGCGGAAGAAATGCCCGGTTTTCATTAGGAACAGTAAAGATAACGCGCTTTTTTATTGCGTTGATGAGCTCGCTGACCTTTATAACCATGTTAAATGGGGCACATTGGGAGGCGGTAGGAGGTTTGGTTATCGGTAGTGCACTTGCATCGCCAATTGCGGCAAGGGTATCCAACAAGATCTCTGCTAAAACTATTATGGTTTCGGTAGGTATTCTTGTCATTCTGGTAAGCTTAAGAAGCATCATCAACTTTATCCTCAAATTAGTTTAGTCATGAAGGAAAAATTAGAAGAAATAGCAGAAAAAATAAAAGGACTTGATCCGGTTGATGCACTTAAATTCTTTGCAAGTGAGTATCCCGGTAAGATTGTTTTTTCTACCAGCTTTGGCTGGGAAGATCAGGTGATTACACACATGATCTTTGCAAATGATATTCCTATTGAGGTTTTTACATTGGAAACCGGAAGGTTGTTTCCAGAAACGTATTACGTGTGGAACCGTACTTTAGAAATTTATAAGAAACCAATATTGGCTTATTTCCCACAGGCAGAGGCTGTACAGGAAATGGTGAATAAAAAGGGCCCGAGCAGCTTTTATGAATCGGTAGAGAACAGAAAAGAATGCTGCGGAATTCGTAAACTAGAACCTTTAAGACGTGCTTTAAACGGTAATCAGCTATGGATTACCGGTATCAGATCTGAGCAATCTGTAAACAGGCACGATATGACCAACCTGGAGTGGGATGAGCAAAATCAGTTGATCAAGTTTCACCCGATCTTTTTCTGGTCGCTTGATGAGGTGAAGGAATACATTAAAACGAATAATATTGTTTACAACACATTACACGATAAGGGTTTCCCTAGTATAGGATGTGCTCCTTGTACAAGAGCAGTAAGGGAAGGCGAGGATTTTAGAGCCGGCCGTTGGTGGTGGGAAGATCAATCAAAAAAAGAATGTGGTTTACACGCCACTTCGTAATTGCAACAAAGAAAATGAGTAAGTATAATTTAGATTATTTAGACGAATTAGAGGCCGAGGCAATTCACATTTTACGTGAAGTTGCGGGGCAATTTGAAAAACCTGCCTTGTTGTTTTCGGGAGGTAAGGATTCAATTACATTGGTGCGTTTAGCTGAAAAGGCTTTCAGACCAGGTAAATTTCCTTTCCCTTTGGTGCATATTGACACCGGACACAACTTTGAGGAAACCATTACCTATAGGGACAAAATGATTGAACGCATTGGCGAAAAGCTGATTGTTGGTTCGGTTCAGGATTCTATTGACCAGGGTAAAGTGGTAGAGCAAAAAGGTAAAAACGCCAGCAGAAATTCTCTGCAAACGGTTACACTTTTAGATACTATTGCTGCACACGGTTTTGATGCTTGTATTGGTGGGGCCCGCAGAGATGAGGAAAAAGCCCGCGCTAAAGAACGTATCTTCTCGGTAAGGGATGAGTTCGGGCAATGGGATCCGAAACGTCAGCGTCCGGAGCTGTGGAACATTTATAATGGAAAGATCCACAAAGGTGAGAACGTTCGTGTTTTCCCTATCAGTAACTGGACTGAGCTTGACGTTTGGAATTACATTCGTCGGGAGAACATTGAATTACCTTCTATTTATTTTGCTCATGAAAGAGATGTAATTACCCGTAATGGTCAGCTAATGGCTGCTTCTCCGTTTCTGAATATGGATGAAGAGGACATTGTTGAGCACAAGAAAGTGCGTTTCCGTACGGTTGGCGATATGAGCTGCACTGCCGCGGTTGAGTCTGACGCAGATCAACTGGAAGATATCATTGCTGAAATCAGCGCATCAAAGATTAGTGAACGCGGGGCCCGCATGGACGATAAGGTATCGGAAGCTGCAATGGAAGACCGCAAAAAAGGAGGATACTTTTAATGAATTTACTTAAATTTTTTACAGCCGGTAGTGTTGATGATGGTAAAAGCACACTTATTGGACGGTTGTTATATGATACAGATTCCATTTTGGCTGATCAGTTAGAGGCTTTACAGCAGTCTAACCGTAAAAACGATGATGGATCAATTGACCTTGCTATTTTAACCGACGGCCTAAGAGCTGAAAGAGAGCAGGGAATTACCATTGATGTGGCTTATAAATATTTTCAGACTGAGAAACGTAAGTTTATCATAGCTGATACCCCTGGCCATATTCAGTATACCCGTAACATGATTACCGGTGCATCTACCGCCAAACTTGCCATCATTTTAATTGATGCACGTAATGGTGTGATTGAGCAAACCATCAGACACTCTTACCTGGTTTCTTTATTGGGTATTGAGCATGTTGTGGTATGCCTAAACAAAATGGACATGGTTGATTTTAGCGAAGAGGTATTTAACACGATTACTGACAGGTACAAAACACTTGCTGCTGACTTAAGCCTAAAGGATGTTACTTTTATTCCTATTAGTGCTTTAAAAGGCGATAATGTAGTCAATGAATCAGAACATATGCCTTGGTATAAAGGGCAAAGCCTGCTTCATTTCCTGGAGAATGTTGATGTAGAGACCGGACCTGATTATAACCTTGCCCGTATGCCTGTGCAGTGGGTGGTTAGACCTCAGACTGATGAGCTTCATGATTACAGAGGTTATGCGGGCCGTGTGCTTAGTGGATCATTTAATGTAAATGATAAAGTAACAGTATTGCCTTCGGGTACCAGTTCAGTAATTGAACGTATAGAGATATTTGATCAAACTCCTTCTGAAGTGCACGCAGGTCAGTCGGTAACACTTCACCTGAAAGATAATATAGATATTAGTCGTGGTGATGTATTGGTAAACGCTGATCACTTACCTCAAAACTCTCAGCTGATCGAAGCGGATGTATGCTGGATGGATAAACGTCCTCTTGATGAGAGCATTACTTATTTATTGCAGCACAATAGTCAAGTTACTAAGTGTAAAATTCGGGAGATCATACACAAAGTTGATATCAATACGCTTGAAAAACAGGAAGCTTATGACTTTAAATTAAACGACATAGGCCGTATTGTAATCAAAACTGCTGATGCCCTTGCCTTTGACTTTTACACGGATAACAAAGCCAATGGCGCAGCCATTTTAATTGACAGCAGAACTAATTTAACTGTTGCTGCTTTGATGTTCAGAGCAATTGCAGATTAGTTTTCTTAATTGCTTTTGAAAAAATCAATATACTACTCAGAGTCTGGAACCTTTTGCCCTGAAAAAGGGCAAAAGTTCCTAGGTCTCTTTGCAATACAATTGATTTTTTGTTAGACGCTTAATCTGGAAAATGTTCTGCTAAACGGCCGATAAGGAGCCGTCAAGGTAGATTTGACCTGTTGTGCTAGTCTGATAAAGTGGTTTTCCTAGTCCGGGACCCTGACCACGAAGTAGCTGGCCAGCAAAATAAATTCAGGGTGACGATAGTTCCCTTCTCTCCTCCATCCCTTTACGTCTCCCTCTATAAATTCAATAAAAATGAAGTTGGCTAGTTTTTGCGCTTAGAAAAAAATGGATATGCGATGAAGAGACCTGGGAATTGTTTAGCTTCTTCAGCGTAACTGATTCCAGACGCTGAATAGTATGCCATTTTTTAAAAAACTAACCAACTTCATTTTTATTAAATTTTTTTCCTTTAATTATTTGCTTTCCCTATTGTAATCGCTAATTTGAGAGTGATTTATAAAACCTCAAATTATGGAAATTATACACCTTAGTGCCGAATGCTATCCTATTGCTAAAGTAGGTGGTTTGGGGGACGTTGTTGGTGCTTTGCCTAAGTATCAAAATAAACTTGGACATGTGGCTAAGGTTGTTATGCCTGCCTATCAGACCAAATTTATGCAAGAGAATGAGTTTGAGGTGGTGTATGATGGCTGGAGTAAACTGGGCTTCCATAACTTTCCTGTAAGAATTTTCAGAGAGAAAACCAATAAGCTTGGGTTTGATCTTTATCTGGTGCACATTTCAGGACTTATGGACCGGGAAAAGGTTTACGGTTATGATGATGATACAGAACGCTTTTTAGCTTACCAGATATCCGTTTTAGATTGGATTTCACAATGGGAGCATCGTCCTGATGTTGTTCATTGTCATGATCATCATACCGGTTTAGTGCCTTTTATGATGGCATACTGCCAGCAGTTTAGAAATATTAGCAACGTACCTACCATATTAACCATTCATAACGCCCAATATCAGGGGCAGTTCGGCTGGGACAAACTTCACTATATTCCGCCATTCGACTTATGGAAATCGGGCCAGCTTGACTGGAGAGGCTCCATCAATCCACTTGCATCAGCAATTAAGTGTGCCTGGAGGGTAACTACCGTTTCTCCAAGTTACCTTGACGAAATAAGCTTTAGGGCAAACGGACTGGAGGATTTGCTGGCGCAGGAGCGTGGGAAGTCTGTAGGGATCTTAAATGGGATTGACAATGATGTCTGGAATCCCTCGGCAGATGCCATGCTCGAAAAGCAATTTTCTATTAAAACAGTTGAGGCTGGTAAAAAGGCAAACAAAGCAGCACTTTGCAGTGTTTTTAACCTGAATCCCGAAAAACCTTTGTACACCTTTATTGGTAGATTGGTTGGAGAAAAAGGAGCAGACCTGCTACCGGATATATTTTACAACGCTTTGCATCAGGCAAATGGCGATATAAATGTACTGGTGCTAGGCTCTGGTGATCCGCAGGTGGAGGGGAGACTGAATCATTTAAAAGATGTTTTTCCCGGAAATTACAATGCTTATATAGGATATAATGAACAACTTTCTCATCAAATATATGCGGGAGCAGATTTTTTGCTTATGCCAAGTAGGGTAGAGCCTTGTGGCTTAAACCAGATGTATGC
>NZ_JBFTIZ010000057.1:0-16352 GCF_056395165.1 Pedobacter sp. 10L46_2 | reverse complement strand
GAACTATACGCCCCATACAAAATCTTATATAATTAACACCCCAGACAATTAGCGGGGAAACAACTGGACAAGATCATAGAACTCCAGAAAGAATTTTTTTTCTGTACCACTCGGTATCTTGTTCAGATATAGACTCTGCACCTTACCCGGAGAAACCCCGTCGTAAGGAATTTCCATATTAATTGTACTTTGGTCCCTATTCTTATTGACATAATAGTCTTTGGTCTTTGCATCCCTGACCACTACAATCGGGTAAAGTTCAGTGCCACTTTGTTGCGGGGTGGCTATTGGTACTTGAACTTTCAGGTAGGGCGTCCATGCTCCTGCCTTAACATTTTCTGCAATGGGAATGGTCGTGGTATTTACCACGATAATAGGATCTGGCTTGGTACCGTCAAAATAGTACTCAAGTACCTCAATATTAATATCTACCGGGGGAAAACCGCCAGCGGGATCCACATAAAAATTCGCTGTATATTCATCTCCCTGCGGATCCGGGTAAGTATATCCCTTGTTGAATTTCAAGCCGTCGAAATAAAAACGAGGAACAACATTTTGCTTGTCATTGATGTTAAATGTTTGACGATAAATGGTCTCTCCGTTACTTTTTCTTCTCAATTCCATGTTAATCTCGTCCTTTTCAAAGGCAAGCTGGTTCTGAAAAGAGACAGTCCTAACCTGTCCGTAATAATCCCGCATTTTAACACCGTCAAAATATTGTTCAACAGTATCGCCTACAACAAAACCGCTTATGCTAAATTCTTTGTTGATGGCTTTTATCTTGGGCATCATATGGATACCATCTTTTTCACAGGCACTGAACAGCAATATAGGCAAAATAGCTGCCAGGTAAATTATTCTAAATGTTTTGATCATGATCATTTAAATTAAAAATTATAAGAAATAGAGAGACTGAAAGTACGGCCAGTATAACGGGTAGAAGTTTGTCTGTCACCGACCAGCCTGTTTGTAGCCGGATCCATATATCCCTCTTCAAATTTCTCCGAGAAACCAAATTTATATTTGTATTTGTCGCTCCATTCCAGGTCTAACTTGCCCTCATTTCCGGGTTTTAATTCATAGGTCGTTGGATCATTAATAAAATAACGAAAAGGTGCGTCAAGCAGGTTGCTCATGTTTAATTTGGTTTCTAGTTTTCCTTGAAGAAATCTATAGCTGATCTGTGCATCCATTTGTGTTCGCGGCCTTTCATATTCAACATAAGAGGGCTCTATCCCCGTGATAAAAGTCTTATAACCGGAATGGTTCAAGCTAATGTTTAAACCTAGTTTTTTACCAGCGTATTGTACTCCTGCATTATACAATACTGGAACTTGCCCATATAAGGCACGGGGATATTTCATGTATTTATAATACATCGTATCGATTCCAGCAGCCGTTTTTTCATATTGCACCTCCCGTGCCCTTACTTTTGATTTTTGAAGCGTAAGGTTGCCGCTAACGTATACGTTCTTTAGAAAAGCAAGTCCATCGTACACAAAACCTAAACTTTTACGAAGTTCAAATTCCCATCCGCTTACCTTTGCCCAGTCAGAGTTTGAAATGGTAATGTAACCCCTGCCATTGTTTTCATTGTCTATCCTATAATATTCTGCAGGCTTATCAAAATATTTATAAAAATAGGCTGCCGACAAGAGTTCTCCTGCGCCGGGAAACAGTTCGATCTTGGCATCGTAATTATCGATAAGCGTACTGCTAACCCCATTGCTCCTCACAACCGATCCATAATTGGGGTTATAACGAGAGAACCTTGAATTTTCCATCAATCCTGGACGAACAGCTGACTTTGCATAGGAGGCACGTAGGTTCAGATCTTTTAAAGGGGAATAAGTAATGTTCGCCGAAGGCAGAAAATACCAGTCTTTCTTTTCTTCAAAGAAGATCTTACTATTTTTGTCCCTGAGCAAACTGGCAGAGTTTGTTATGGTATCCAACTTAAAATATTCAGCCCTGCCTCCCCAAACCACCCTAAGGCCTGGTAACAATTTGTGATCTAACATTACAAAGCCGCCCTTATTTATGCTTTTAGCTTCAAATTTATTTGAAGTGTAATCTTGCTTGAAATAGAACAAACTGTTTCCCGCGTTTTCCATGCTCATGTAATTGCCCCAGTCCTGAATGGGAATCAGTTCTACTGGAACAGTTGAATTTGTCCCTTTTACGATAGGAAGCACCTCCCAATCGTAAAACGCATGCTTTTTTAAATAATTCACTCCAGTTTTAAAGACATGTCTGGTTTTGCCAAGCCTAAAATCGTATGCAGCACTAATCACACCATCAAAATTATTTTCTTTGTAGATATATTCATCACGGTGCAGTGGGCCTGAACCAGGATCGCTTACGGTGCCTGGCTGATAAATGTAAAGCACCCTATTTCCAATTTCCCTGGGGCTCTGCGAGGCGGATATCGCATCCTGCTCAAGCGATTTTAAAGATGTCCTCGCTAAACTCCAGTCAATTGTGAGCGATTTAAAGTGATGCGTGCCACTTACTTTGTTTTGCAACAAATCTGTAAATTTAGGTCGGTCATCTTCTAAAATACCCCCATATTTCGTGTCCGTATCATTTTTCGGAGTTTCAAAACTCCAGCCGGTATAGCGGCTAAACCTATTGTCAAATATCCTTGTATATAAATTGTAGGTATTGATCTGGTGATTTTCTGTTTTCAAGCCCCCGTTTAGCAGTAATCCCAAGGTTGTATTAAAACCATATATATTCCCGGTATTTACATCAGTAGGGTCATCTTGGCGAGCAGGTTCATGGGCCCAGTCTCCGCGGCGCATGGTAGAAACATAATCATTGGTTTGCGTGTTCCGGTAACTTACCGAACCCACAAAACCGAGTTTGCGTACTTTAGCTTCACTAAGCGAATATGCCCTGCCCAAACTCAGCTGGTAATTTTGGGAGGGCATAGACTGAAAACTGCGTGTACCTAAACGCCCTGTCCCTCCTATACGCTTGTTCTGCTCACCAACCTGTGGAGCTTTGATTTCGTTCTGACTCTCATCCTTTGTTGGATCAAATTTACCCACAAGATTCAGCAGGTCAGCCGGAAAATGATCTCTGTTTCCATCATCAAAACCCAGGTAATCATATTTGCCACGACCATATCCCAGAAAATCTTTTCCAATGGTGCGGGTGTTAAAAGAGGTTCCGGCACTTATGGAAAGAAAATTGCTTTCCGGTACAGATTTAGTAGTGATCTGAACCAACCCCCCGGCAAATCCATAAGGCATATCTGCAGTGATCGACTTGGACACCACAATGTTTTCGACCAGGTTGGTGGGGATCAGGTTGAACTCAAAATCGCGTTCCTGAACATCTGTACTTGGTAAAGTGCTCCCGTTGAGCAGAGATACATTGTAACGCTCTGCAATACCACGGATTACTACTTTTTTATTTTCATTGGTGGATACCCCGGTAATGCGTTTCAGCGTTTCACCTACATGTTTATCCGGTGTTGCAGCAATTTGCTCTGCAGAAATCCCATCTGAAAGATTGGACAGATTTTTCTGCTGCGCATATAGCCCCGCTACCGATGCTTTTTTATAGGTTGAAGTTATCATTACCTCTGTTAAGCCTTTCGAATCAGGTTTCATGGATATATCCAGTGCTGTGTTGCTTCCTGCTTTAACCACTACATCTGTAATACGCTGCTTTTGATAGGAAATGTAGCTGATTTCCAGGGTATACGTTCCCGGCTTAAGACTAATGCTATACTTCCCATCTACTGAAGTTTGTACCGTCTGATCGGTTTCTACAATTTTAATCGTTGTGCTGGGCATCGCTTCACCCCTGTCGTCAGTGATTTTACCAGTAATACGCCCAGGCTGTTGCGGAACAGGTTTAGCATCAATAACAATGTAATTTTTAAAAAGTCGATACGTAAGATTGGTTTTCTCCAGGATGCTTCGTAAAACAGCTCCTGCCGTAATATCATTACGGTTTAACGTGATCTTTTTACTTTCTTTCCGGAGCATATCATCAGCATAGGAAATCCTTATGCCACTTTTTTTAGAAAGCGCAATGAGGCCTTCTTCTATAGAAGCATTGTTAAGTTTAATCTCGATCTTTAGCTTGTCGAGATTTTGACCCCATACATCACTGGCAAGCAGGACTCCGACAAAGGTGAGCTGGAAGACGGCAATAATCAGGGATAATTTCATTATAAATCGAATTGTTGGACGTAGTTTTACTACATTATGCATATTTTTGAATGTTAATGTTGTTTGATAAAAGCACTTTAATTTAATCCAGGCCTGGCCTGGAACATTTCACCTGCGGTACAGCGTCTTGGTAAACATGTTATTGCGTGTGATCACATTTTCCGTTTCCGGTTTACCGGGAACGGATTTTTTGTTTAGTAAAGATTAACCCTTCATTTTTCTCCTTTCCATTTTATTCTTTGCCGGATATAATAATTTCCTGTCTTCCGTTAAAACGGTATTTCAGGTCAGCTGTATTGCAGATGATATCCAGCGCATCCGAAAGTGAGGCTTTCCCGTCAACACTCAAGGAGAGGCGCTTACGAACCGACGCAGACCCTGCAAATCTGATTTCAATATTGTACCAGTTTTCCAGTTCATCCGCAATTTGTGCCAGAGAACGATTTTTAAAGGTAATTTCCCCTGATGACCATCCTTGGATTGCCGAGACGTCAACAGGTATTATTGATGCCTTTCCTAGCTGATGATCCCATGATATTCCTTCTCCTGGGACAAGCACCGCAAGTTCTGCCACTTTTGTATTTTCCTTCCTGGATACCCTTACTTTACCGGTTGCCACTTCAACAAACAACGGATCATCTTTAAAGGCCGTGATTTTAAAAGAGGTGCCCAGCACAGTGGTCTGTATCTCGCCAGTATGGATCACGAAGGGCCGCTTGGGATTTTTTGATATTTCAAAAAAAGCTTCCCCTGTAAGTGTTAAGTTTCGTTCGTTCGCGGCAAATTGCTGAGGATACCTGATACTACTTCCCGCGCCCAGGTAAACCACAGAGCTGTCCGGTAGCGTCACCTTGGAGCGGATACCCCTCGGATTGGTTTTCTCTATCATCACCTTAGCTGTTGTAAAGGCCGGTTTGGTCTTTACCAAATGTTCGCCCAGCAAATATCCTCCAATACCCAGAACAAGGAGGCAAGCGGCAGCATAACCTATCCATTTTGTGTACCACAATTTCATCGGCATTTTTTTGAAATACTTATCTCGAAACTCCTGGTTCCACTCTTCCAAAGTCGTCTCATCAGCTTGCGGCGCAGGCTCAACTGTAGAAAAGTCGGCTTCCAGTATTGCTTCCAGTGCATGCTGCCATCCGGGATCCTGAAGAAAATGCTTTACATGAAGTAGTTCATCAGCAGTACACTTGCCATTGATATATCGGACTAAAAGTTCTCTGTCTATTTCTGTTTTCATGCCTTCGGTATTAGAGCAAGTGCGCTATCTATACATACCGTAAGAAACAGAACTTATACCCAATGCAAAATGCGGGTATTCGTCAAAAACAACATAAACAACTGATAATGAGAAGGAAATATTTAACAAAAAATAAAGATTGCGATGGCAGGCAAAAACAAAAGAGTGATATCCCCCTTTTTCCGCACTAAACTTCTAACCGTATGCACTGCATCTGTAAGGTGTCGGTTTACCGTTTTAGGAGAAATGTCAAGTTCATCCGCTATTTCCTTGTAACTCATTCCCTGTTGCTGGCGCATTTCCAGTACCAGCCTTCTTTGGGGACTGAGACAGTTCAGGCTTTCCTGATACAATGAACTAAGTTGGCTGTAATTGATTCGATCATCGGCTCTTTCTCTGGACTCCGGCTCGGCAAGCATCTGATCAACTGGTAAGAAGAGAATACTTTTCCTACGGAATTGATCCACCATAGCTCCTTTAAGCAGGTGAAAAAGAAATGGCTCCAAACTCTGGCTTATGAGTTCTTCTTTCTTTTGCCATGCTTTGAACATGACGTCCATTGTTATTTCCTTTGCCAGCTCACTATCGTGAATATACCGGGAAGCAAATCTGAGTAATTTATGGAAATGAAGTTTAAATAATTTGTCGAATGCGCCTTCATCCCCGTTTTTCCAAAGATTGATTAGTTCATGTTCGTTCAGACTTGGGGACATTTGACCAATATTTATTTGCTCTCAAAAGTACATTAGAGAGATACAATAGCGCATTAAATGTATGTTAACTATTTGTTATATCTAATCTTACCAGCATGTACCTCGACTACTTGGAGAAGAATTACAAATGAGTTTTAATTTTGAAGAGTGATTTGGTTTTTGCTAACAAATGGCATAAAATTGGCTCTAGGCTCAGCATCATTTGTAAGCCATTTAATATAGACTGAATGTCACACCGCGCCTATTTATACAATATCAATACCCCATCAGTTGCCGAAAATACCGATAAGATGATGATGGAATGGGGTTACGAAATGCCACTTATGCTTCATCCATTATTAGTAGAGGGAGGTTTCATTTCAGGTAATAATTATAACAATCATGTGGAATCTAATGATTCCGGATTATATTTTGATTCCGAACCTGGAATTGAAAATCTGAAGCGGTTTTATAAATTTCTAGAAGACCAACCTGGTCTGATCACAGATATAGAAAAGTTTAATGAAGCCCGCGACAAGCTGTTCAATTACCTGGATAAGCTTACAGGGCGCTATTTTCACCTGGACATCTGGGACGTATTGAATATGGAGGATACGCCTCATGCGGAACAGGCCCAGCTTTGGCTGGCTAACATTGCCCATAACAATCAGATAATTACCAGAGCGATGGACGCTGGGGATATCAGCCTGCTGAATTATAAAGATCTTAATGATGTCAGTCCTGGTTTTAACGCTTTCCCTGAACTGTTAAATTATGAAGGCTACGATTACGGCTGGTCCTGTATCTGGGTGGCTGATGAAGAGAACCTTCCCTATGAAATATTTGAAGAAAATAACCTTTGGGGACTAAAGGATAGCGATGGCCGGGTTTTACTAAACGCTCAATTTGATGAATTTTACAGCTTTGGATCGCAGGGCTTGGCAGTAGTGTCAAAAAATGGCAAATACGGATATGTAAATACCGCCGGAAGAATTGCAATTCCGCTAATCTGGGAAGATGCCTTTGATTTCGAATATTCAGGTGTTGCAGTAGCTACACTCCAAAAAAAATCAGGATTGATTAACACAAAAGGCAATCAGATCACTCAGTTTGTTTATGATGAAATAGAAACGATTGGAAATGGGAATTGTTTTAGTGCAAAAAAAGAAACTTTCTGGGGTGTCATTGATGCTTCAGGACGTATTGTAATTGATTTTGAACACACAGAGGTAATTGATTCCGGATATGGTTTTTATTACACCAAGATTAGTGGACAGAAAAACCAAAAGATTTACAATGAGTTTTTTAAATACCTTGGCGAATTTCCAATCGATTCTATAGAAAACCTGGATAAGGGACTGTTATTAATTAAGCCTCATAAAGGTCTTAATTCTAGTTTATTGTACAAAAAAGACGGAAGCCTGCTGGATAGCGGATTTGAAAAAATAAACAGACAAACAAATTTCAACGACTTGCTGGTAATCCGAAAAGATAAGAAACACGGCCTCATCAGCAGGAAAAACGAAAGCTATGTGCTGCCCTGCCTGTATGATGCAATTTTGGATATCCGTGCCAGAGTTAATGATGGGATAAGTGACATCGCACTAATCCATCAGGCAGAGAAAAAAGGCATTTATGACGGCAATCCGAAGCAACCATCCTGGTTAATCCCACTTGATGACTATCAACAAATTCTTTGGCTTCATGAAACCGTTTTCACGTTGCAAAAAAAACAGATGTGGAGCATCGCTAATACGGCAACCAGTGAGTTTAGCGATTTTGAATTTGACCTGGTTGTTCAGAAACCTAATGAAGATGGTTTTGCTTATGCATTTAAAGCAGACAACGTTTATTCCGTTAGCGAGACTGGCATCACTCCTACCCCCAAATCAGTTGCGCTGGAACATGCCGGCGAGGATTACGCTTACTATTTTGAGTTTGAAAGCAGGAAAAGACTTTTAGCCTACGCAAAAGGGCTGAGCAGAAATGGTGAACAGACAACCGATGAACTGACCTCTGTCCATGATCTGTGCGTAAAGGCCATAGCGGCTTACAACGCCAGGGATTATGCAAAATCAATATACTACGACACCATTGCATCCGAAAAAGGATATGCACTTTCCATGAATAATCTTGCGCACCTTTACTATAATATTGAAGGATTTCTTGACGACGATAAAGCTTTCTATTGGTACCATAAAAGTGCCCTGTCTGGCAATGAAAATGCAATGAATGGACTGGGAATGTGCTATAAGCATGGAGTGGGTACCCCTGTAGATATAGAGAAGGCGCTGTTCTGGCTAAATAAAGCCGCTGAAATGTCACTGGCAATAGCAAATAACAATCTTGGTGATTTGTATTCCGAAGATTTGCTGCTTCCCTCCGATAACGATAAGGCCCTTCAATACTACCAGACTGCTGCAGATCTGGGTGAACCCATGAATAACTGGTTAGGTTATCTTTATGATTTAAAAGGCGATTATGAAAAGGCGCTGCATTATTATCAGCTTGGCGCTGATGAGGGGATTGATGTTTCTGCCTACAATCTGGGTATTTTTTATTTAAATGGGTTAGGAACCGACAAAAACGTGATCAGGGCAATCGATAGCTTTAAAAGCGCGTTAGACCGTGGGTATCAGCAGGCACATATCGATCTTGCCTTGATTTATCAGAATGAAACAGGCTTTAAGGATAAAAACAAAGTACAGCAGCATATCGATGCGGCCAAAGCAGCAGGTTTGGAAATACCAGAAGACCTTGTGGCCAAAAAGAAAGGCTGGTTTGGTTTTTAGGACCATAGATTTTTCCTGTTTCTCAGTAAGAATCAATGATTTTAAGGGCCTTTTTGCTAAATTTCAGATAAGTAACAACAACTTTAGATCCTGCTTTGTAACGATTGTAATCCTCTTGCTTAACCTCAATCCTTATTTTTTCATTTTTAAATGGTCCGGCAAAGGTTAGGTATTCTGCATGTTCTGTTTTATCACGGTTAATCACTACACTCGTTAATTTATTTTTTCCGTTTAGTTTATCCTTCTTCCAGTTGTACTTGTTATACCTATCGGCCAGCATGGCAATGAAATAGCAAAAACTAAAAAATAATAATGCTATGCAGGAGAAAGCGATATAATCATAATACTTCAGGTTGTCTAAGGTTTCCTTTTCTACAGATAAAACAGCAATTATCCCCAAAAACAATATGCCAACAATGATCGTAATTGTAACAATTCTCATGGTTGCTTTTTGTCCTATCTCCATTTCTTTTATTTCCTCCTCAGTCAGTGGAATATTTTCTTGCAATCGTATTTGCGAATTTTCAATTTGACGACTCTCCATTTACTCCTTAAAAATTGTTAAACAATCACTCTCAACTTACGACATTATTTTATCGAGCTGTAGCCACACTGACAATACAACTCATTCGACTTTTAAACTTATCCTTATCAGCTGGTGGTATTTCGACTTTAATGGTAACAGGAAATTTTTCAACCATTTTCACATAATTCCCACTCTGGTTGCTAGGTGAACTAAAAGGAGATTCATTTTTTAGTTTGCCGATCTCTGATACTTTTCCCGAAAGACGAATTTCAGGTAAATCATCCATAATAATTTTCACAGCTTGCCCCTTAAGCAAATGCTGCATCTGGTTTAATTTGAAATTGGCTGTAATATAAAACTCATCAATCCCATTAATTTCCTGGACATCAAGATAGGCATCATCAGTGAGTTCAAAATTTCCATCTTTTGATGGGATGATCCGGCTACTTAGCAAAATTTCAGACCATTGAGTTAAAAAATCGGCTGGAAATTTGTCTGTTTTCATTGAAACAAGAACCGTATGCCTGCAGGTTTTGCCATCTATAATATAAATAAGCGTAGAAATGGGAGTTTGCTCAGATTTAATCGTTCGGTTTTCCAGACTGATCAGCCGATATGGAAGAGGGTTATTTTTATTTTCCGCCAGGAGCGTAAAACGAATGCCTTTGTCTGCTGATAAGTCATGTGATATATTAATACTATCCAGTGGCTTAGTATTTTTTGTGATATCATCATTTAATATCATCAGCATTTTTTGCCAGCTTTCCTTCTTGTCGTCTTTAACATCCCACTTCTCATGACGACGAGAAAAATCAGTTTGGATAGATAATTTCTTGTCAAGGTCCCATCGCTCGGCTTTTGGCCAGCGGATCTCTATATCTTCCCGATTAGACTGCGCTTTTGCCAGCCCGAACATTAACACCAGAGCGCTTAAAGCAACTATGTTTTTCATTTGTATTTTTCAGTCATGCAGATGCATTAAAGTTAGCACATTATTTTAAATCAACGTCCAGGTAAACCGAATGTCTCCCATAAGTATCATAAAATGGTTTAAAAACAACATCGTCAATCCTGAATTCTAAACGGTTAGGATCACCTTTAATCGTCTTGCTAATATCGGCAGCGTTCAAGGTAATTTTGCGCCAATCCCTTCTTGCTTCCGGTTCCTGTGCGGCGAGCAAAATAGGTCCATAAAACAGACTGGCTATGTTCTGCTGATCCATTACCGGATCAAGATGAAACTGAAAAGGCATTCGAAGCTCAATGATATCCCCGTCCTTCCAGCTCCGGCTCAACCTGAGATAAGTTCCGGGATGCGCCTCCAATTTTTGAGCCTGCCCATTAATCACGACAAAGAATCCCCTGGTAGCCCAACCAGGAACTCGAACATTGATATCAAATTCCCCACTTCCTTTAACTGTCAGTTTGGTATGATCTGCTCTGGGAAAATTTGTAGATTGTATAATGCTTACCTTACGTTCTGTCCATCTCAATATTGAAGGTATATAGAGATTCACGTACAAGGATTGATCATCAGTGCTTTTAAAATAAATTGAATTCTGCAACTTAGTGCTGCTTTCTATTGCGGTACCATTACAGCAAGTAAAGCCGGTCATCTTCGCATTCCCAAATTGCTTTAGGGATCCAGGTCTGAGTGGCACATGATAAGTATTTGCAGGAGAGTGTTCATCAACTGACGCCAGAATATGGTTATACAATCCGCGCTCATAATAATCCATAAACGCTGCACTTTGATCAAAAAGAAAAAGTTCAGTGCTTAATTTTAGCATATTGTAGGTTGCACACGTTTCATTCTGACCGCCCTCTGAGAAACCATTCTCATAAAGCGTTCCGGGTTGAGCAATGAAACATTCGGCATTGGCAGGATTCCGTGCACCAGCAACTCCGCCTATGCTATACATATAACCGTTAACCACGTTATACCAAAAGTTGTCAGCAATTCTATAATAGTCTGGATTATTCGACACCCTGTACATTTCGATACTTCCAACAACCTGAGGAATATGCTGATTGGCATGCAATCCACGAAATACATCCACATTATTTACCAATCCGCCAGTATGATTTTTATCCCCGTAAAACACTCTGATGTTATCAAACTTTATCGCGGTTTGAAGATAATCTTGATTACCCGTGATCCTGTACAATCTTGCCATGGCCTCATTCATGCCTCCAAACTCGCCGGCAATATAAGTGTTCCACATCTTGATAAGGGTATCTGTAGGCAATACATTTAAGCGCTTATGAACCCAGTCGCCCATTCCCTTGGCTAAATTCAAAGCCTTTTTATTGCCGCTAACCTCATAAACATCCATCAGACCTGCTAAAATCTTATGTAATGTGTAATAAGGTGCCCAAACCTGATTGTTTTGCCCACCATATTTAGCGCCTTTCTCCAACATAATAAACTGATCTGGCGGATAGGCACTGATGAATCCTGTACCCCAGTTCCAATAATCTTTGCGAATTCCCAGATCACTAAGATCAGAATCAAAACCTGTTTTACCAGGGCCAAAGGGTATTGCAGCAGGATCCGATACAAATGCACCTCCAGCTACCTTAGGTCTGCCAGAAAGTTGTGACAATTCATATAAGGTATTAACCATATACTTCATTTTATTGGAAAAATTTTCATGAAGTGTCTTATCATAGCTGGTGCTGGCATAAGCCTGGGCAATTGCGGTAAGATAGTGTCCTGTAGCATGTCCTCTGAGTTTGGTGTCCTGGGAATCCCATACGCCAAGTGGCACAGCCCCAACTGGTTGTTTCTGTCCGAAGGCATGTCGGAACATGTAGAGAAAGGAATTCGGATCAGTTTTGGCCAGGGTAGAGATGAACTTGTCTCTGTTTTCGGTAAATTTAGTTTGGTGACCCAAAAGATCATTTCCTAAAGACACCCGATCGAGACCAAAAGTCTCCAGTTTTAAAACCGGAGCTGTTGATTTTTTTTCTGCACCTACCGTAACAATCGCTTTGGCTCGAATTTGGGTACCAGGAATTTGCCCGTAAACAATATACTGCCCTTGGCTAAGCACCGAACTGTTGTCATTAGGCAAAGGCCATAAAACCCTCACAGCCGGCCCATTTTTTAATTGTCTGTATGTCCCCTGAATATAACTGGGAAAGCGTGGTAAAACTCCCACCTCGGTGGCAACTTCTATATCAGCTACCTTTTCCAGATAGGTATTATATAGCTGCGCTTCTGTTTTGGGAAACTGCTGAATATCCTCTTTAAAATTACTTACATTTACCCCATTGTCGTTCGCAATTCCCGCAGGATTGACTGAATTCTTGTAAATAGTCAATACCTGTGTTTTACTTAAGGCAACCCGATAAATACGAAAATCATGAAGCAATGCATTCAGATTAGACTTTCCGGACTTCAAAGATTTTCCGATAAAAAGCGTATTCCGGTCATCCGGAAGTTGATTAAAAACCATCTTCAACTCAGAGGGAATCTCCTTGCTATTTCCCACGAGTTTACCATCAATATAGGTCATGATAGATTTAGATGAAACATCAATAATTATTGCAACATGAAGCCACTTATTGAGCTCTGGAGAGGGGCTAACACCCCCATTTCCCCCACTCTTCTCTGAACGTATCGTGGTCTGAAAACCTTTTTCATCATCTATGCCAAACGGAGCAGCGAAAAAATGGTTTGTTACACTCTTTCCAAAATCAAACAAATATTGCCCAGGTTGATCGGAACGCAGTTTTACCCACGTGGATAAACTAAGTGACTCTATATCCGCCAAAGATGCAGCAGGCAAACTAATAAAGTCATCACTATCACCAGACAATGATAAAACCTTACCAAATTGTATATCATTTGCAAAATGAGACTGCACACCTTCAGCTTTGGCATGAAGGTTATTTCGAGACCAGTCTTTAAGATCACCGTTAAAAATATAACGCGCAATCATACCGGTTTCGCCTATACCATCCAGTATCTGATCACCACTTTGTGCTTTAACGTTGTAGATGGACTGGCTAAAAAAAGTGATGCATAGCGCAGCGTAAAAAAGTAGAGAATGGACTTTCCTTCTTAAATTATATTTTTTAACAATACACTTATCAATATAACAGTAGCAATTCATGACGTAAAACTATCAAGAATTAATCGTCGATAGTTAGTGGATTTTAACTTATGAAACCATAATATTAACACCCTACCAATTTTTAAAGTGCAATCATCTCTTTAGCCCGGCTTTAATACTGGAAATATTTGGTTTTCAAATAATGGGGAAATACACGTGACTGGCTTATTCTTGATATTGAATAAATGATACAATTAGACAAATTTTTGATCAGAATTGAATGTATGGAAGCAGTAAATTAGATTAAACCAATTATAAAAATCGTATGAAAATCATCTCAACGGGCCGTTTGCGAATAGCAAACAATTTATTCACCTATGCAATAATTATTGCTTCAATTTTTTCAGGATGTGCAAAAAAAGATCCTGAGTCTGTTTCCAAAGCCACGCTCAAAAGTAATGAGGCAACACAGAAATTACTATCTGTGGATTTAATGAGTGGTAATCCTATTTTACCTGTCGCGACGGCAGATCCCGATATCATTTATGCAAATGGAAAATATTACATTTACCCAACTGCTACCGGACCAAATGCCAGCCAATTTCATGCTTATTCATCAACAGATTTACTAAACTGGACCGACGAGGGCATTGTATTAGATTTAGTAAACGTTAGCTGGGCGCATACAGATGGTTGGGCACCATCTGTAGTTGCACGAAATGGGAACTACTATTTTTATTATACTGCTGCAAAAAAAATCGGTGTGGCTGTGAGCAGCAGCCCAACAGGTCCATTTGTTGATAAAGGGAGTGCTCTTGCAACTGGTGATGGAACTGACCCAATAGATCCGATGGTGTTTGTAGACACCGATGGGCAAGCCTATATGTACTGGGGAAATACCACGATAAACATTCAGCAGCTTAATAATGATATGATATCGCTAACAGGCACGAGAGGACATAATAAGCCGTCCAATTATTTTGAAGCACCGTATATCATTAAAAGAAATAGTATTTATTATCTGATGTACTCCATTAATGATTTCAGCAGTGATGATTATCATGTAGAATATGCGACTTCATCTAACCCAATGGGTCCATGGACAACTAAAGGGCGTATCACATCACCACTTGGAGCGATAAAAGGACCAGGACATAATGCCGTATTAAGAAAACCGGGCTGCAGTGATGAGTATTTCTTTGTTTACCACAGACGCACGAGTACGAATATACATGAGCGTCAAGTGGCTATTGACAGGATGTTTTTTGATGGGGCAGGTAATATTATGCCAATAAACATTACCGTTTCAGGTGTAACACAATCATTGGGTTCAGCACCTTGCCTGATACCTAACCCAATACCTAACGGGCAGTATGCAATCAGATCAAAGGTTAATACAGTTTCTGGTGTTGGCTTATATCTGGATATTGCAGGGTGTGCTGTTGGCAATGCCGATGTAAGGACCTGGACTCGTACTACCTGTAATGGACAGAAATGGAACCTTACTTATTTGAACAATGGGTTTTATAAGATCATATCGGAACTGCCTAATCATAAATCATTAGATCTGGATGCTTGTGCAATTGAACGCGGGGCAAATGTCCAGGTTTGGGACGTTTTCCCTAATGATTGCCAGCAGTGGCGCATTGAATCTGTGGGAGGAGGCTGGTACCGTATTATGGCAAAGGCGGGAAATAATGTGCTTGATATTGTAAATGGAGACCCGGCACCGGGGGCAGATGTAAGGTCATGGACATGGAATGGGGCAGATCCTCAGCTTTGGAAGTTTGAAAATCCTTAATATCTTACCTTTTATAGTTAGAAAAGCAGTAGCTGTTTTTCTAACTATCGAATTCAAATAATGATTCGTCATCAATATGTGAGCTTTTGGCCTTGCCAACCCGTAGTCCGTAGAAACTCTTCCCAACTAAGGGTATCGAGGTCTATTTGACGGCTCCATAGCAAATCGCGATCTTTGCCGAAATAGCCATATTCAACTGCATACTCAGCCATTCCCAAAATCTCACGTACCAAAAGCTCGTTTGACCGAAATTCCGGGAATTGATAAAGGAAATCCTCCCGTGTGAATGCTGAGCCATACCTGGCTTTCTTACCTGTGACCCGAACAAAAGTATCTACCATTTCCTGTGGTGAAATAATATCGCCAATTACTGGCAGGGACTTACCGGCATATCGACTGGGGTTCGAAAGAATTTCCAAAACGGCGGGGCCAGTAGCTGTAAGGGGATCAACAAATGGTGCGCGAAAATCTTTTGGTAAATAAATCGGAAATACAAGTGTATCACCCACTAAAACAGGAGTATAAAACTCCATAAAATTAGTGTAAAAAAAAGCCATGTAGATAAACGAGCTTGTGATGGGAAGTGTGCGGATATATGCTTCAATCATAGCCTTGTCTGTAAAATGTGGAGCAAACTTTTTCCCTCCTGTAATTTTATCTACATTTTCCAAACTGCTAAAGATAATATGCTGAACCCCTGCTTCAACTGCTGCGTCCGCTAACTCCTTACCCAACTCCATCTCGTGGGTTTGCGGAGGGGCAATACTTGGCGTCATCATGAAAATACCATTCGAGCCCCGAAACGCTTCCACGAAATCTTTTTTATAACCCAGACAAAGTGGTAAACTCACAAGTTCAGCTCCTTGCTCGACCAAATCAAGGGCTTCTGGTGAATCTATACGTCGAGTAATTCCACGTACACGATAACGCCCGCTCTGTAACAATGTACGTGCAGTGCTGCGCCCCTGCTTGCCCAAAATACCAACTATTGTGATAAGCGGTTTGTCCTGTTGTTTCATTGCTTCATTTACTTTTAAATTCGATACC
>NZ_JBFTIZ010000056.1:0-16488 GCF_056395165.1 Pedobacter sp. 10L46_2 | reverse complement strand
TGGAAATATGAACGCCAAAACGATAACCAAAGATCTGGAGTCTATGAAAAAGGCTGGTATCGGTAATTTGATCTTTCTGGAAGTAAACGTTGGCGTGCCTGGAGGAACTATTGATTTTCTTAGTGAACAGTGGACATCTTTGTTTGCCCATGCAGAAAAGGAAGCGCGACGCCTGGGGATAGAAATCACATTGGGGATAGGTCCCGGATGGACAGGCAGCGGTGGCCCATGGGTTAAAGCAGAACAATCTATGCAGCACCTGGTCTCGAGCCAGGTAACTGTCTCTTCAGACGATCACAAAAAGATTGTACTACCCGTGCCTGCACCCAAAAAACCTTTCTTTGGCGAAGGCAACCTGCCGGAAGACTTTAAGAAACAATGGAGAGCATACTATAAAGATGTGGCTGTACTGGGATTTCCTGATATCTCTTCCGTCAAAGCAATTAGCGATTACGAAGAAAAGGCACTGTATTATCGTGCTCCATATAGCTCCGCTACAGTAAAACCCTATTTAGCAGAACCTGATGTTAAGTCGGATCAGGGAAAAGGCATTGAAAAAGGTAAAATAATAGATCTTACCGGTAAGATGGATGCCGATGGAACCCTGAACTGGACTCCGCCAGCAGGTAAATGGATAATTATGCGTTTTGGCAGCCGTAATAACGGCGCAATTACCCGACCAGCGCCTGTCCCGGGATTAGGTTTTGAAGCCGATAAACTGGATACTGCCGCACTTAATGCCCACCTGGATGCCTACCTTGGTAAAATCTTCAAAAAAATAGCTAAACCCGACAGCAAGAGTAATGGCGGGTTAAAAAGGCTGCATATGGACAGTTGGGAAATGGGTGCCCAAAACTGGACAGCGAATTTTAGACAAGAGTTCCTAAAAAGAAGAGGCTACGATCCGATAACCTATTACCCGGTTTACTCAGGAAACGTTGTGGGTTCAAGAGAAGAAAGCGAACGATTTTTGTGGGACCTAAGATTAACGGCGCAGGAGCTTGTGTTACAAAACCATGCGAACCATGTAAAACAATATGGCAAGCGTCATGGACTTTCCTTATCTATAGAACCCTATGACATGAACCCGACTGCAGATCTAGATCTTGGCAGCGTTGCAGATGTACCTATGGCCGAGTTTTGGAGCAAAGGTTTTGGCTTTAATTCTACTTACAGCGTAATTGAAGCAACATCTATTGCTCATGTAGAAGGCAGATCGCTTGTGCCGGCCGAAGCCTTTACAGCACAGAATAATGAAGGATGGAAGCAACACCCGGGGTCAGTAAAAAACCAGGGCGATTGGGCTTTTGCCGCCGGCATAAACCGTTTTGTTTACCATACTTTCCAAAATCAGTTCTTACCTGATTCCTTAAAACCGGGCGCAACAATGGGGCCTTATGGTGTGCATTGGGATCGCGGACAAACCTGGTGGTCAATGGCAACGGCTTATCACCAATACATTACACGTTGCCAATACCTGTTACAGCAGGGGCGTACAGTGGCCGATATTTTATACATGACCCCAGAAGGCGCTCCGCATGTTTTCTTGCCGCCAGCGTCAGCAATTCAGGGCGATACGATTGGTAACAGAAAAGAATACAATTTCGATGGTTGTTCGCCATTACAGCTCATGAAAGCTTCTGTAAAAGGCAAAAATGTAGTGTTCCCAAGCGGAGCATCTTACC
The DNA here is from genome assembly GCF_056395165.1 of Pedobacter sp. 10L46_2. Classification (NCBI taxonomy): domain Bacteria; kingdom Pseudomonadati; phylum Bacteroidota; class Sphingobacteriia; order Sphingobacteriales; family Sphingobacteriaceae; genus Pedobacter; species Pedobacter sp. 10L46_2. Next base: position 14,803 of record NZ_JBFTIZ010000056.1, on the reverse strand, counting down.
GCTTACTTGTGCTGCCGGCTTACGAGTCAATGACGCCTGAACTGCTTACCAAAATTGGGGAACTGGTAAAGCAAGGAGCAACCGTAGTAGGTCGCCCACCATTAAGATCTCCAAGTCTGAGTGGCTTTCCTGATTGCGACAAAAAAGTATTGGCATTAAGTGAAACCATATGGGGTTCTGTAACCAAACCTGCAGCGCAAACAAAAAGAACTTATGGCAAAGGTACCCTGATCTGGGGTGGCGAATTAGCCAGCCGGATTGATAATTTATACCCGCGGTATGAGCTTACTGCTGATATTTTAAAATCAGAAAACTTAGTTGAAGATTTCGTTGCCGATGACATCAGGTATACCCACCGTACAGGAAGCAACTGGGACCTTTATTTCTTGTCGAACACACAAAACAAACCAATAAAAGTAGATGGCAGGTTCCGCAGTGTGCAAGGATCCCCTGAATTATGGAATGCCATTACCGGGAAACGGATTCAGCTAAATGACTTCAAAACAGATCACCAGGTTACTACTATTCCTTTGCAATTGGATGCCTATGAAAGCTGTTTTATTATGTTCTCTAAAGAGAACAAATGGCTGGCATCAAAAACAAAAAAGGAAACTTTAACAAAAACACTTGTAACGCTCGATGGGCCTTGGGAGGTTAAATTTGACCCTAAATGGGGAGGGCCTGCAAGCACTACATTTGATAAACTATCTGATTGGACTACCAATAAAGAGGAGGGAATTAAATACTATTCTGGTACGGCTGCCTATCATAAAACCTTCCATTTTCCGCAGGCAAACCTAAAACAACCGATATATCTGGAGCTTGGAAAGGTGAAGAATATGGCCCGTGTTACCTTAAATGGAAAAGAAATTGGTATAGTATGGACTGCTCCATGGAAAATTGACATCTCTAACCATTTGCAGGCAAAAAACAACCAGCTCAAAATTGAAGTGGTGAACCTTTGGGGCAACAGGCTAATTGGTGATGAAAAAAAACCTGAGGATGGAATTAAGGATGATAAATGGCCAGATTGGCTATTGAATAACAAGCCTCGTACAAGCGGAAGATATACTTTTACCACTTCCAAACAGTACAATGCCGACTCTCCTTTACAAGAATCAGGACTTATGGGCCCGGTAACCATCATTCAGGAAACTATAAAAAAATAAAATATTATAATGTATAAACAATCTAAGGTCAGGATAGGATTATTTGGTATAGGTCTGCAAGCATATTGGGATCAATTTACGGGACTTAAACAACGGCTAACTGAATACATTGAGGTGGTTGCAAAAAGCATGGAAACTTTTGATGCCGAAATTGTTAACCTTGGCCTGATAGACACACCGGAAAAAGCTTTTGATGCTGGCTTAAAATTTAAGCAAGTGGATGTTGATCTGATATTTCTATATGCAACAACCTACGCACTGTCATCAACTGTGCTGCCAGTAGTAAGAAAGGCGGGTGTGCCGGTAATTGTTCTTAATCTAGCCCCACAGGCTAGTATTGATTATAAAAGCTTTAACAGCATGGAAAGCAGGACTGCTATGACAGGGGAGTGGCTGGCTTATTGTTCTTCGTGCTCAGTGCCCGAAATTGCAAATGTATTCCGTCGTAGTAATATCCCCTTTTTTCAGGTTACGGGGCTGCTTTATGATGATGCACATGTTTGGACGCAAATACAAGAATGGATACAGGCAGCGCAAGTAGCCAGAACGATGCAGTACAACCGGCTTGGTGTGATGGGTAATTATTACGGAGGGATGCTCGACATCTATACCGATCTTACCCTTCAGTGTGCAACATTTGGCGGGCACATAGAAATTCTGGAAGTTGATGAATTGTCGGCTTTAAGAACCAGCGTAACCGACACAGAAATCGAAGAAAAACTAACTGAAATTAAAACTGAATTTGATGTTCAGGACGATTGTTTAGCAGAAGAACTGCATCGGGCAGCTAAAACTGCTGTGGCGTTGGATAAACTGGTTGATAAGTATGATCTGGGCTCATTTGCTTATTACCACAAAGGCACTGGTAACGCCGAAAATGAAAATACGGTTACCTCTGTGATATTGGGCAATTCACTGCTTACTGGTAAACACGTTCCGGTAGCCGGCGAATATGAAATTAAAAATGTGCAGGCCATGAAGATCATGGACAGTTTTGGTGCGGGGGGGTCTTTTACTGAGTATTACGCAATGGATTTTAACGATGATGTAGTGATGATGGGGCATGATGGGCCCTGCCATCCTAAAATAGCAGAAGGGAAAATAAAAGTTAAACCGCTAAAAGTTTATCACGGTAAGGTGGGGCATGGCTTATCGGTAGAAATGTCTGTTAGCCATGGCCCGGTTACACTATTATCAGTATTAGAAACCGGCAAGGGCACACTGAAATTACTGGTTGCCGAAGCAGAATCAGTTGCAGGTCCGATTCTGGAGATCGGAAATACCAATAGCAGGTATAAATTTTCTTCGGGTGCGAGGAACTTTGTAGAGGCCTGGAATCAGGAAGGCCCTGCCCACCATTGCGCGATAGGAAAGGGACACATTGCCTCAAAAATTAAAAAGCTCGGTGACATACTAAATTTGGATGTGGTACACATTAAGTAAGATGATTTTCTAATTGAATCCATACGGGAGCATGATCACTTGTTTTTTCCCATCCACGAACATGACGGTCGACCGCTGCAGCTTTGAGTCGACTGGTTAAGTGAGGGCTTAAAAGGAAGTGATCTATCCGTAAACCTGCATCACGGCTGTAGGCGTTGCGGAAATAATCCCAAAACGTATAAATCTTCTCATTTGGATGTAATGTCCTTAATGCATCGGTCCATCCTTGTTCAACCAGGGTTTTAAAGGCATCGCGAACTTCGGGTCTGAACAACGCATCATCAACCCAACGTTCTGGCTTATACACATCAAGTTCTGTGGGCATCACATTATAATCTCCTACAAGTATTGTAGGTATATCAAAATCCAGAAGGGCTTTGGCATGGAGTTTTAAGCGCTCAAACCAAGCCAGTTTATAATCGAATTTTAGTCCCGGAGCAGGGTTTCCATTTGGTAAATAAAGACAGCCAATAACTATCCCAGCTATAAAGGCCTCAATGTACCTGCTGTTTAAATCCTCTGGGTCGCCTGCAAGCCCTCGTCTGGTTTCTTTAATTTCCAGATTCCGTGCAAGGATTGCAACCCCGTTCCAGCTTTTCTGGCCATGCCATATGGCATTGTAGCCGGCGTCTGTTATGGCTTGTTCGGGGAACTTTTCCTGTGGCGCTTTTAACTCCTGCAGGCATACTATATCTGGTTGCGCTTCTTCGAGCCAGCGAAGTAGTACGGGTAACCGACCATTAATACCATTTACGTTGTAAGTAGCAATTTTCATATCAAGTTTATTTAAGCTTAACCATTAACTAAATGCAAAAGTTTAAAATATTAATTTTTTTGGATTGCCAGCATTGCTTTAGTTCTCCTGAGGCAAAGCTGAAGGACAGGTAGTTTATCGTCGAGATGACGATCCCTTTTATGATGATAACACAGTAATACCGGATAAATCTGCTTTTCCGTGTTTCAGGAATTCGTAGGTTATTCGATCTGCTTTACAGTCTGTAAACTGAATCCGGTTCCGTTTAAATGTATTGTTTTTAAAGAAAGTGTTGGTAAGTGTCGCATTCTGGAACTTTACCCAGTCAAAAACACAGTTTTCAAAATAACAATCCTCCAGTGTGCCATCAAAAACAATATCAGCTATATGTGTATCAATAAAAGAGGTACGATTCCACACTGTATCTGAAACTTTATTATTCTCGAAGCCTCCCGATTTGAAACTCACGCCCGTAAAATCAGCACCCGAGAAATCGCAGCCCTCTAAATGACTTTTTAAAAATTCAGCTTCTTTAAAAGCACACCCTTTAAATAAATTGTTACTTAAGTGGGAGCTCTGGATTTGGCTGCTGCTGATATCGGAACCTGAGAAATCACAGTATCTGATATAGCTTTTCAAAATTTTAGCCTCCTTCAGAAAACTGTTCTTAAATAGGTTGTTGTCTAAATTGGAGGCCCGAATTTGACTATTGCTGATGTCGGAGTCTGAAAAATCACAGCTGTCAAGATTGTTGCTTTTCAGAAGAAGTTCTGATAAATCCGAACCGATAAATTTGCAACGCTGCATGTTAGATGAACTGAATTTTTCATGTAGATTTTTCAACCCTGAAAAGTCAGCATCAACCCAATTTCCTTGCGACATATCCCAGCTAAGTTTTCTCCCTTGCTTTTCGGATGGCGTTCCAGCCTGTCGCACTTCAATAGCTCCAGACTGAAAGTTTTCTGAAAAATAGTTAAGGTCAACACCAAGAATTTCAGCCAGACGATTAAAAGTAGTGATGTCTGGCATTGATTCTCCGCGCTCCCACTTTCCGACTGCCTGGGGGCTGATGAACAGAAGTTGAGCTAACTGGACTTGAGAAGTATTTATTTTCTTTCGTGCTTCGGCAATTTTATTACCGATCATTTTTGTGCTTAACATAGGTACTATCTTTTTAKTATTTTTTGGACACTACAAAGGTATTTGGATGCATTTCCCGAATCAACAAAATACATAAACTTATAGTTGTATTTATGCTACTTCTAGTTGTTATTGACAACTATAAGTAGTAAAAATCTAAATTTGCTATACAGGAACAAACAAAAATTAAAAGATAATGGACAAAAGAGTAAAATTTGATTTTGAAATATACTTTACCAACGGAGGAAGCATAAAAGGTGAAGATTTTAGATTAGACATAGCTGGTGATCACATTTCTGATAAAGAACTTGCTGATTATATTGTTGCCGATCTAAGACTGCTGATGGTTGGGCAAACCAAAATTCTGAATAAAGAAATTTTTAACGAGGTACACAAGCGCAAACCCGTTAATGAAAAGGCAGGATCAGATTTATTCATTGATTTGAGTCATACTATTGAAGATGGGCTTGTAACTTACAAAGGATTGCCAGCGCCCATTATTTGTGACTATTTGAGCCGGGAAAACTCAAAAGCGCTTTATGCAGAGGGAACCACGTTTCAAATTGGGAAAATTGAAATGGTAAGCAACACGGGTACTTATATAGATTGCCCTTTTCATAGATTTGAAGATGGGAAAGACCTCTCGGAAGTTGGGTTAGAATGTTTTACAGACCTCGATGCAATTGTAATACGAGTGCCCTTTTCTGACACGCTGGAAATAACTGAAGAACACTTAAAAAATTACGAAATCAGAAACAGAGCAGTTCTGATTCATACCGGTTGGGATAGCCGTTGGAATACGGAAAAATATTACGAGCATCATCCTTATTTAACAGAAGGGGCTGCCAAATATTTAAAAGATTGCAGTGTTAAATTAGTGGGTATAGATTCTCATAACATAGATAACACTAAAGGAAAAACAAGACCTGTTCATACTACACTTTTAGGCGCCGAAATATTAATTGTGGAACATCTTTGCAATTTGTACCTGTTACCTGCCGAAGGTTTTACTTTTAGTGCAATTCCTCCGAAATTCAAAGGCGTTGGAACCTTTCCAGTAAGGGCAATGGCTAAACTGGCCAAACCTGATTAGTGGTTATATTTACTGTCTGAGCATTTTATTTTAATCAAAATTTTGTTTTTATCTTTTTACTTATTTCTTTGTACTTCCGATACCTATAATGCACATCAATGAATAAATTCTCAGACGAACTCAACCACATCATAGCACTATACAACACACTTGATTTTTCAAAAGAAGACGATTTATTATCAGATATTGAAAACAAAAATACGTGCGAAAATATTTTGGCAATAGTTCAAACCATACTAAGCAAAGAGCCAAATCATTTTGAAGCATTATTATGGCGAATAAGAATAAATAACAGCCCTGTTTTTAGCAATACATCTGCCATACAAGAAGACTGTAACCTTATACTAAATACGAGTAGTGATATAACTAGCAGACTTCAGGCGTATGATTGGTTAATTTATATTTACCTGGAAAAACTATCATTAAATGATATTGCTATTGAAACGTTAGAAGATAAACTAATTGATGTTGGTGGCATAAAAGACAATCGTGCCTTACAAGACCAGGCTTTTGGCGATACTTATCATAAATTGGCTTATCTCCATCAAGAAAAAGGAGATGAGACCGAAGCGATTGATTATTACCTGAAATCGTTTAAACATGCGCCAAAAATGGTATCCAGAAATTATGAGGGTGGATTACTTTTACTGGAACTGGAAAGGTTTGATGAGGCAGAACAGTTATTGTCTAAACATTTTGATTTTGCAGAGCCTCTGGAGTGTGTAGGCTATACAGAAAAGATAGAGGAGTTGTTTAACAGGGGTAAATTAAATAAGCATTGGAATTTATTTAATTTATTTTACCCTACTGCATATGAGATGCCAACAGAATTTGGGTACAAAAACCGTCAGGAATTTGTGGCGAAGTATCTGCCCGTTATTATTAATGAAACCGAAAAAAATCCAACAAATGCCATAGCCTGGAGGATGTTGAGCAACAACTATTACTTTAATGATAAGAATGCAAAAAAAGGCTTCGATAATCTGACCAAATATTATGAGATAGTTAAGGAGGTAAAAGATTTAGCCATCGAAAGATATTATGATACAGCCGAAGATTTAAATATCGATTTACGAAGTATCGATTTTCCAATTTATCCCGATGGTGCAATTTGCTATAACATACTAACTACCTATCTGGAAAAAGGCAACGAGGCACAGGATAAAAATGATCATTTTTCGGCCCAGATGTATTATGAAACGGCAAAAAAATATGGTCTGGCCGGCTACCAAGCATTTAACAATTACTTTAATAGTGATAAGGGTTTGTCTATTAACAATGAGCCACACACTTTTGCAATGCTTTGCAATAATCTGGGTATTGTAATTAAACAAGTATCCTGGTATCAGCATAAAAGCTACCTTAACGACGAGTGTAAATTTGCTTCAGACATACATTGGCAGGGTTACCAGGTTTCGCCATTCTGGGAAAACTTAGATAATGGAATGGAAATTTCATGGAGAAATGAAAATGACCTGAACCTTGAAAAATTCTGTCTGGAAGTGCTTTCTAATTTCGATTATTACAAAAATATTCTGGAAGCAGAAAAATGGTATCAAGTGATGTTCTACCTCATAACTGCTTACCGACAATCGGAAAAATATGAAGAAGCAAAACAAATTTACGAGCAAACCATCCGAAAATTTGAAGAAAGCGGAGATGAGCATAAAACTATTGTAAGTATTGTTTTGGATACGGCTATTGTGTATTTCAACTTTTTAATGGCTAAAGGTTTGCATAATCAAAGTCTTAGCTATGTAAGTGATTTATTTAGCAATCCGGCTTATCAAAAAATGCAAAGCGAAAAAGCGGAGAGTTTTAAATATTATTTTATGGCGCATGCCTATCTGGGTTTAAACGACAAAAACGAAGCTCAAAAGTATTTTAAACTGATTACGGAGAAATTTGCAAATACTCAATTAGCCTATATACGCGACGTAGTGAACGATGCTAAGAGTAATTTGAATATTATAAACGCGGGGCAGAACTTTGATGAGGTAGTTGTTGCGCTCTATAAAACTCAACCTAAAAGAATTTTGGACTATCCTTTAAAGGCAAAAGAAGAAAATGTCAAATATTTAAAGCAGATGTTGAATTTGGTTACCAATAATAAAATGCCTTCTTCATCTGCCTGGGTAGAGAAAGACATGTATATTGGTTTTGAGCTTAGAAAAAAGCGAACTGAAATTGAAGAGATATACGATTCGTTTTTTTATATCCATTTGAAATCTGAGGATTTAGGGATAAGGTACGAGCTTGTAGAGTGGCAGGATATAGAAAGTGGGTTTTTAGGTTTATCAAAAAAAATAGTACAGCGCAATGCCTTTTATGTAGGGTTCTATACAGCGTACGAATCAAATGCATCTGATACACGAACAGAATTTGAAATGGCATCAGAACACTTGCAACAAAAGGCACAATATTTATGGAAAGAATGGGTAAATAAAATGCATTATCTATAAGTTTTATATTGTTATTATTCCATTCTTTACAGCATAAATAACCAAACCTGCAATGTTTTTAGAACCTATTTTCTCGAACAATCTGGTGCGATAACCCTCAACTGTACGCACACTTAGAAACAATTTATCGGCAATCTCGGAATTACTGCATTCCTCGCAAATGAGTTTAAGTACTTCGATCTCACGTTCGTTTAGCTTGGCCTCTTTTTGATGCAAACGATGCATGAAATTTATGCCCAACAGCTCTTTTGCCATGGTTATCGACAGGTTGTCGTTAAAATAAAAGCCCTTTGCATGTACGGTTACAATAGCATCCAATATTTCTTCGGGTTCGGCATTTTTTAAAAGATAGCCCGAAGCGCCCAGGCGCATGGCGTCTAAAATATACTTATCCTCGTTGTGCATAGAAAGAACTAATATTTTAATTTCCGGAAAATGCTGGTGAATATAAGCTGTTGCCTGCATGCCATCCATTTCAGGCATTTTAATATCCATTAGAATTACGTCGGGTTTATTATTGGTAATTTGATCAATTAGATCTTTGCCGTTTATTGCTTCTATAATTAAATTTAGTTCAGTATAATCTTCTAAAGTGAATTTTAGACCTTCACGGAAAATTTTATGATCATCAGCGATTGCTAAATTTATTAAGGCCATAGGTCAATTATCAAGTTTATTAATGTTTAAAGTAATAGTGGTTTGTGTACCTTTTCCAATTACTGAATGAGTTCTAATGTCGGCTTTTATTAATTGGGCCCGGCTTTGCAGATTTTTTAAGCCAAAGCCATGTACAATGGTGTCTTTATTAAAGCCGATGCCATTATCCTTAAAGTCCAGGCGGATCAATTCTCCTTCTTTACTTAAAGAGATGTCAATTTCCGAAGCTTGTGCGTGTTTTATGGCATTGCCAAACAACTCCTGCATCATGCGGTAAAGTGTAATTTCTATTTCGGGCTTAAAACGTTCTCCATTTAAATTTTGGCTATAGTTTACCTCTACGCCAGTATTTTGCTGCACATAATTAGACAAATCTTTCAGTCCATCGGTTAGTCCAAAGTCGATTAAAACTGTGGGTAAAACATTATGAATAATGTTGCGTATTTCCTGTATACATTCGTCGGTTAATTTACGGGTACTGGCTAGCAAGGTTGATGCATTTTCGGCATTGCCCGATAATTTGGCGATGCGATGCAAGTTTAATTTGATGGCCGATAACACCTGTCCAACGCTATCGTGTAAATCAACAGATAAGCGTTTACGCTCGCTTTCCTGCGTTTCAAAAACAGCCTGCAGGAAGCTGTTTTGTGCTTCGGCTTGCATTTTACGTTTTTCTTCCTGGTATTTTAGCATTTTGCGCTGGTAAAGAATTACAAACAAAAACAAAAATACCAGCAGTAAAACTACCACTAGTGTACCAATAATAAGTACTTCGGTTATATCGTTTTCTGTGGTTTGCAAAATAAGGCAATTGCGAATAAAAGGTTAGCTATTATATTAATTATGGAGTGAATGGTCCAGAAATTTGAAGATAAAGATCCTAAAGACCTCATGAGCATAAATAGAAAAATATTGATGCTGCAATAAGATAAAACGCCGGCACTTATCCAAAACATGGGTTGCTTTTCCAGGCGAACAATCTCGGCCTGATCAAGTAATTGCCAAAAATAGAGTAAGGATAATAAGATTAAGGTTACGCTTAAAATGGTATTTCCGATAGAAGGAAATTTTAATAATCCTTCTATAAAAAATGCATTGATAAAAATTAGCACCCCGGTTATTACAGAAAGCGCTAGTGAGAGTTTTTTTAACGCCAATTTATTAAATGCATGGAAATATATTAACGCATAAAATAGAACACTTACCAATATAAATAAATGAATTAAGGGCGCGTTGTTGGCGCGCCCTCCGCTGGTAATTAAAGTTATATTGAAGTGCCTCACCAAAAGCAAACTCAGATCGAACAAGCCTGAAACTATAAAAAATACAGCGGCAATTTTTTGCACTTTATTTAAGTGCTTATAGTTAAGTATTGCCGCTGCTATGGGCAAAAGCGCTGACAAGCTTGATAAGTTTTGCAAAAGGAGCTGCGGTGACATCGTTAATTCTTTAACTTTATTTGGTTAGTGCATTTTCAGGACAACCCGCACCTCCTGGGCATGGCGACGCTTGTTCGGCTATAGTGCGAGCTGCTGCTTTAAAAGACATGGCCATCATTGGTTTTTCTGGATCTGATGGAGTTATAGTTGGCACTTGCTCAGGTATTTGATCTATACCATCTTTATCGCTACCTACCAAAATCAGGTGCTTTACACCATATGCACCAACAATCCAACGTAAAAAATTGCTTATCGCAACAAAAATACGCTGAATCCAGTTTAGCCTCACTTCATTGGCATAGTAGATGCGGATACCTAAGCATTCGGGCTGTTCAAGGATCTGTTGTAAAATCTGATTCCCAAAAAAATGTGAAATCGTTTCATTTGGGTTCATGATACGATAATTCTTTGTCCAGGCGGCAGCAATCTTTATATCGATAGGATCGCCTTCGGTACCATCAATCGGGTGTTGTCTGTTTTGAGTTTCCATTTTATAAGATTCGTTTAGTATGGTTTACTAAAATTAAATATTATTAACTGTATTTCAAGTGTTTAGTAACGATTAAGGCCCTTTTTTTAATAATTGCGTAAAAGCCACATGGCGTATGCGTATTAACACGCATGCAAAAATCCGTGCAAGCTACCTTGTCCATTGCTGGTATTCATCAGAACTTTAGTCTATCAAAAAAACAAATCTAAAGGCGCTCTTAGGATCATTTAATTGCCAAATAGATTTTGACTAAAAAAATAAAAAAATGGAAAATAAACATGAATCCTCAGAAATTCCCTGCTGTCCGGAATTGTTAAAAGACAGCAATTGTGATGTATTGGTTTTTACACGCACATTAAATTATCCATTGTCTATAAAAGGGCAGGAGAGGCAAACGGCCTTAGTAGCCCAATTATTAATCAGCTTTAAATTAAGCCGATGCACTATAGGTAATGTGCTGGGTGATCCGGTTTATACAACCACCTTGTTGCCTGGCGAAAAAGTGCGCCTGGTTACAACCGATAGAAGAAGCAAATTTACTTACGATGCCAGCACTCAGTTAAGTTATCGTTCTGAACAGATATCCGAAGAACAATACTTTATGAAAGCATCGCAAAGCTATTTTTCTGATATGGAAAACAATCAATCGGGAAATCAAAACAGCGAAAATAAAGACCATTGGGATTTTAGTGGTGGCTCTAGCAGTAGCATAGATATTAATCCGTTTAGCCCTGGAGTAGATTCTAATAGCAACTCTACCAAAAACCACAACAGTTCGTCAACGCTCGATTATTTAAACAGTCAGAGCAGCAATATGCGAGCTTCGGCAACTCAGGCTGTAAGTGCTACGCAGAAAGCGCACTCTATTTCGATTGGCGAGGTAGCCACTAAAGTGCATGCCGAAGGTCAATCAGAAGATCATTTCGAATCTTCTTCCAGGGAGTTTTCGAATCCTAACGGTTGCCATGCCATCTCGTACTTTTTCTATCGGATGAATAAAAAACAAGTGGTAAAATTTGAATTGGTAAGCATAGAGAAACTGATTAGTGTTTCTGGAATTACAAATTTCGCTTTTGTAAACCCGATCATAACACCTGCTATGCGCGAAGAGGCTTTAAAAGAACTAAACAAAGAGCTAATTGCGGCAGGTATTTTAGATGATAAAGGTGAAGTATCAGCCGCTTACCGCAAGAAATTTGAGTTTTCAATGGAATTCTCATTGCCTACGGCCGGCGTTATTGTAAAGGGCTGTTTGGACGAATGTAATATCTGCGAGCCTGCTGCAAGAGAACGCATCCATTTACAAAATGAACTTTTAAGAAGACAAATAGAACTACTTGAAAAATCACAAGAATATCGTTGTTGCCCTAATGATTGTGATACAGAGAAAGATATTTAAGACGTGCTCTCCAAACTACACTCAGCATGCTAAATAGGGTAACGGCTGTAAGTCTGGGTGTATCTATAATCAAATAGCGGAGTAAGCCGAAAATCCGATAAAAGAGTAGGCTATTAAAATAATCAAAACTATGTATATTTCCATGCAAGGCAATTGGACCGTACGTGTTACGGCCAAAAATGCAACCTTTAAACAGCAGTTTGTAGTACAAGGTGCTACAAGTGGAAACGGCACTTATCAGGGTACAGTCGGCGCAGCCGATGTAGTAGTAACCGGTGCCATGTGGACGCTTAACATCCAACATAATCCGGGTACTGGTTTTCAGAATTCTGATGCCCGAATTAAATTTCCAACCAAAGTGGGCGGGAATTACCAGTTTCAAATTCAGTCTAATGACGGCGGAGGTGATCAGGATTTTGATGATCTGGTGCTTACCTGTTTTACCCCAGCCGGTTATCAGGATTATTTAGCCTATGGCCATGTGAGTACCTACAGCGGCCTTTGTCTTTATAATCCATGTTATCGCAGTCACTTTGTTATCGATAATATTTTTGCTTTCGAAAAAGCGTTAAAAAATCCTGGAATACGCGAAGTGTTAGAGAAATATTATCCTGAACGTATTCCATCGGTTATTGTAAATCCAAATCCACCAGATCCGGGTCCGTTTAAACCCCTTATGATTAATTTAACGGACGACAGACAAACCCCGAGTCGTGTAGCTGATTTATTTAGCATCGAAAACCAGGAAAGGGCGATTGATACAAGGGCCGCCAGTTTAAAAGGCACTGAAAATATTTCATTAGAAAGCACCCTGAAATATACCAAGACCATACAATTAGATACCAATGTAAGTAATACGCTAAGTTCGGCCCGACGTGACATTGTTGGTGTTTTTGATAATGCCCGTTTTGGATGTAGCGTTGTTGATGGTAAAAATATCAGCTTAAATTTTGAAGAATACGACCGTACCGCTGCCGAAAAAGCAGGAAACCCCTACACTGGTAGCGGAGAGCGTAGAAATTTAGGCTTTGCCATTACCGATATGAATGGTAACTACATTTTTCATTATAAACATACGCTTACAGATATATTTGACGAACTGTTTGATTATGCCAGTGGCGAAGATCTTGCAGCGCAAGTGATGCCAGATCTGATTGTAAGTATCCCCGGATCTACTGTTGGAGCACCTGTTTTGTACGAAAGTGCCTGCTACTTTAATGTAAGCCGAATTAAGCGTATTGATATTTGTATCCCTGCATCGGTTATACCTAAACCTTTTAATTGTTTTAACGGCAATATGATTGGTTCACTAGGCAATGTAATTATAGGTGGCAACCAAAATAGTACTGCCAGTTTTGCCTTTGCTGCTATGGATAGAAATTCTGCGGCCTTAGATAACCACTTACATGCCGATGGCCGCATTAGCAGCCACAATGTTTTGGCAGGTTTGAACATAGATTGTGCAGCCTGGGCGGGTACAGTAGATGTAAAAGGTTGTTTGTATAATACACAAAGGAAAGCTAATGATCCGATAATTGCCTTTTATACCATTAGATATAGCAAAAACATGTCGGAACCTTTCAGTTCCTGGAATTACGTAACGGAAGGTTATATGGGCTATTTATTTCAGGGCTTTGGGTTAGATTTATTGCCAAAATTAATAGGTTCATACGATACTATACCGCTAAAAGTTGATGGCGGACCGGCAATTAAAGTACCTTATTACTTAAACGTAGAAGCTCAAATTGAAGCAGGTATACCCTGGATACCATATGATAAAAACCGTTTAATCCAATTAAACACGGCAATTTATCAGAGTACTGCACCCGGAACGGTTTATTTCCGTATGGACGGTTATGATGCTGCAGGAAACCATATATCAGGCGCTACAGATATGATTGCCATGTATATTGATAATAATTCTCTTGGCTTTAGCCTGGACAATGTTTGGTTTGATGCCGATGGTGTAAACATTGTAAAAGCAGAATGTAATTTGTATCGCATTAAAGAGGCCTACTTAAACACTCCGCTAAACGTTACATTTAAAGCTTGTGAAACCCATCCCAATTCTGTATTTCAGGATCATTATGATCTATCTATCGGAAAATGCGGAACCTCTGCGGGTTTTGAAGTAAAACGATTAGGAAGTTCATTGCCCGAACCAAGTATTTTACATGGTGATAACCCTACTAACAACGAGGCTCATAATTGTCCGGGCTATCGCGGTACGGCAGATGCAAGCAAGTTTGGAGACTCAAATTCGCACCAAATTACTTTTGTTCCCTTACCTGTTCCAACAGGAAAATGGCTTGAACCTACTGAAAGTTATGCAACCGTTTCTATTGGTTTAACGGCGTCAAAAAGAACAACCAATGGTTATGGGGCAGGTGCAAATGCCGGCAACTACATTGTAAGTGCTGGGGTAGCCATAGAACGTTTACCATAAACACAAAGCAATGACAGCTTATTTGTTTCTAATTTCTGTCCTTTCCGTTTGGCGTGTTACCCATTTAATACAAGCCGAAGATGGCCCTTTTGATGTAATTTATAAACTAAGAAAACTTGCAGGTAAAAGCTTTTTTGGTTCATTAATGGACTGTTTCTTCTGTTTGTCTATTTGGGTAGCACTACCAATAGGAATTTATTTCGGTAACAATTGGATCGAGAGCATATTGTTGGTCCTGTCGTTTTCGGCAGCGGCAATATTTTTAGAACAAATAATTATGAAAAAATCTAATTACCCTTAAAAACTAAAAC
>NZ_JBFTIZ010000055.1:0-33241 GCF_056395165.1 Pedobacter sp. 10L46_2 | reverse complement strand
GGCCTTGCCTCAGGCAGTTCCTAACTCATTTGCAGAATGGATGTGTAAGGCTCAAGTGGATGGAATGCTTGATTTTACCATTGCTCAGCCAAAAGGATATGAATTAAGTGAAGATTTTACTCCTGGTGCAACCATTACACATAGTTTAGATGAAGCATTAAAAGGGGCGGATTATATTTATGTTAAAAATTGGTCTAGCTTTAAGGAGTACGGAAAAGTACTTACCTATCCGGAAGGATGGATGCTTAATAATGAGAAATTAGTAGGCACAAATAATGCAAAAGTAATGCATTGCCTGCCTGTTCGCAGAGACCTTGAACTCTCTTCTGAAATATTGGATGGCCCTAACTCGTTGGTTATCCATGAAGCGGGAAATCGTTTATGGGCAGCACAGGCCGTATTAAAACAAATGTTAGAAAAATTATAATAATCTGGTAACCATATGAAGAAACTCAGTGTAATTAAAATCGGCGGGAATGTTATAGATAATTCAGAAAAACTACATCAGTTTTTGCTTGATTTTACAGCGCTTCCCGGAGATAAGATTTTAATTCATGGCGGCGGTAAAATTGCAACTGAACTGGGGGTTTCATTGGGCGTAGAGGCCAAAATGGTAGAAGGAAGGCGTATAACTGATATAGAAACGCTTCGGATAGTTACCATGGTTTATGCCGGATTGATTAATAAGAATATGGTTGCCCAGTTACAGGCTAAGGGCAGCAATGCTATTGGCTTAACCGGCGCAGACGGAAACATAATAAAAGCTGTTAAAAGACCTGTAAAGGATATTGATTATGGTTTTGTTGGAGATCTTGATGAGACTTCCGTTTCCTCAGATACTTTAGATAGTCTGCTAAAGGCTGGCCTGGTTCCTGTATTGTGTGCGATAACCCATGATGGTGCTTCACAATTGCTAAATACCAATGCAGATACGATTGCATCTGCAGTTGCTGTTGCTATGTCTTCCCTTTATGATACGTCTTTAATTTACTGTTTCGAAAAGCGCGGAGTAATGAGGGATATTGATGATGACCAGTCTTTAGTACCGGTGATTAGAATGGGTGAATTTGAAACCCTGAAAAATGAAGGCGTAGTTTCGGGCGGAATGATACCTAAATTACATAATGCTTTTGAAGCTATAAAAAGTGGAGTTAGTGCAGTATATATTGGCAAAGCAGATGAATTGCCACAAATAGATCAACAGAATTTCGGAACCCGATTAATCAGATAATTATGAACCAGTTTAAAGGCAGTATTGCCATTTTAGGAAGCGGAAATATTGGTGTCTCTTTAGCCAAAGGGCTAGTTAAGGCGAGTTATGCAGAACCCGGTCAGATTACTTTGACTAGGCGCAATGTTTCTAATTTAACTGCATTTTCTGATCAGGGATTTATGGTTAGCGGCGAAAATGCTGCCGTAGTTGCTGCGGCTGATATTATTGTTCTGGCGGTTTTGCCTCAGCAATTGAATCAATTATTAGATCAAATACGCCCAGCTGTTGATCCAAAGAAACAGGTTTTCATTTCTGTTGCATCAGGTGTAAGCTGTATTGATATCAGAAATAAACTGGGAGATGCTGTACAGGTTGTAAGGGCAATGCCAAATACAGCTATAGCTATAGGCCAATCCATGACTTGTGTGGCCACCGATAATGCGTCTAAAGAGAACGTAGATGAGGTCGTTAGAATGTTTGAAACTGTTGGGGCTGTTGTTAAAATTAACGAGGACCTGATGACTTCTGCAACTGCACTATGTGCCTGTGGAATTGCCTTTTTCTTACGTGCAATAAGAGCAGCTTCACAGGGTGGAGTAGAAATTGGCTTCCATGCCGATGAAGCATTAAAAATGGCTGTGCAAACGGCAAAAGGTGCTGCGGATCTGCTATTGCAAATGCAGTCACACCCTGAACAGGAAATCGATAAAGTTACTTCCCCTAAAGGGTGTACAATAGCAGGATTAAACGAGATGGAGCATAATGGCTTCAGCTCATCTTTAATTAAAGGTATTAAGTTATCGGCAATCAAAGCCGGGGCTTTATACACTAAAGAATAATTACTTATGATAGAACAACTGCAAAAAGATAGTTTAGAATTGTTAAAAGAGCTAATAGGCATTCAGTCTTTTAGTAAAGAGGAAGATAAGACGGCTGATGCGATTGAACAGTTTTTGCAGCAACGTGATATAAAAACTTACCGGAAGCTTAATAACATCTGGGCATATAATAAGCACTTTGATAAGCGTAAACCTACCTTGCTTTTAAATTCTCATCATGATACCGTAAAGCCAAATTCAGGCTATACGCGTGATCCTTATGATGCAGCTATTGAAGACGGCAAATTATACGGGTTGGGAAGTAATGATGCAGGAGGATGCCTGGTATCGCTTATTGCAACATTTCTCTACTTTTATAATCAGGAAGAATTGAGCTATAACATTTGTTTGGCTACAACGGCCGAAGAAGAAATTTCAGGTAACAACGGTTTGGAATGTGTACTCCCTGATTTAGGTGAACTGGAATTTGCGATAGTAGGGGAGCCTACGCAAATGAATCTTGCAATTGCTGAACGTGGGTTGTTAGTATTAGACTGTACTTCAACGGGAAAAGCGGGACATGCTGCACGTGAGGAAGGAGACAATGCAATTTATAAAGCCCTTAAAGATATTGAGTGGTTCAGAAACTACCGCTTTTCTAAAATCTCTGAGGTATTTGGTCCGTTAAAAATGTCGGTTACAATCATCAATGCCGGCTCTCAGCATAATGTTGTTCCGGCTACATGTACTTTTACTGTAGATGTCCGCGTAACAGATGCCTATACCAATGAAGAGGTATTAAAAATTATCCGTACCAATGTAGATTGTGAAGTAACTCCAAGATCTATAAGATTAAAACCATCATCAATAGATAAAGAACATCCGTTGGTTCAGTCGGGCATTGCACTTGGAAGAACAACTTACGGATCTCCAACAACTTCAGATCAGGCTTTGTTGAGTATCCCTTCAGTAAAGGTTGGTCCTGGCGATTCAGCACGTTCTCATATGGCTGATGAATACGTTTATGTAAACGAGATTGCCGAGGGGATTGAGCTTTATATTGAAATGCTTAAGCCGGTAATAAAGGGCAAATAATTGTATTTTTGGTATCTATAATAGATTATAATGAAGATCTGGCAAAAAAACGTAAACGTAAATAAAGATATTGAAACCTTTACCGTCGGTAAAGACAGGGAATTGGATTTGCAAATGGCTGCTTTTGATGTGCTTGGTTCCCTTGCACATGTTGAAATGCTTGAAAGTATAGGATTACTTACCGCGGATGAGCTTAAGGCAATTCAAAAAGAACTTAAAAATATCTATGCCGATATTGAAGCCGGTAAATTTACTATTGATGATACGGTAGAAGATGTACATTCTCAGGTAGAATGGCTGCTTACCCAACGAATTGGAGATGCGGGTAAAAAGATCCATAGCGGTAGATCTCGTAATGACCAGGTCTTAGTTGATCTTAAACTTTTCTTTAGAAGCTGCATCGAAGAAATGGTTGGCAACACTTCTGTTTTATTTGGCCAGCTACTGGAATTAAGCAACACGCATAAAGATAAACTTTTACCAGGTTATACCCACTTGCAGATAGCAATGCCATCTTCTTTTGGATTGTGGTTTGGCGCATATGCTGAAAGCTTGGTTGATGATATGGAATTAATGCTGGCGGCATGGAAGATCTGTAATAAAAACCCTTTAGGATCTGCAGCAGGATATGGTTCTTCTTTCCCATTAAACAGAACAATGACTACTGAATTATTAGGCTTCGAAAGGCTAAATTATAATGTAGTGTATGCTCAAATGGGTAGAGGGAAAACTGAACGCATTCTGGCACAGGCCATGTCATCTGTAGCAGCATCATTAGCTAAAATGGCTATGGATGTTTGCTTATTCATTAACCAGAACTTTGGTTTCATTAGCTTCCCTGATGAACTAACCACCGGATCTAGCATCATGCCTCATAAGAAAAACCCTGATGTGTTTGAACTGATTCGTTCTCGCTGCAATAAGATACAGGCTTTGCCAAACGAAATTGCTATGATGATCACCAATCTTCCTTCGGGATACCATAGAGATCTTCAATTATTAAAGGAAAATCTATTTCCTGCAATTACCTCATTAAACGAGTGTTTGGAGATGACCACTTTCATGTTGCAAAACATCACTGTTAAAGACAATATATTGGCTGATAAAAAGTATGCATACTTGTTTAGTGTAGAAGTGGTAAATGAATTGGCATTAAAAGGGACTCCTTTCAGAGAGGCCTATAAAATCGTAGGTGAGTCAATAGAGAACGGAACATTTATACCTGGCACAGAAATACACCATACTCATGAGGGAAGCATTGGCAACCTATGCAATAGTGATATTGAAGACATGATGGACGAGATCCTGTCTCAGTTTAAATTTGAAAAAACCAAAGAAGCTATTCAGCAATTGCTATCTTAACTATAAATAAAGCATAAGAAATGAATGTATCAGTATTAGCAAACACCCTTATAGGCTCTGAAATCATTAAAATTGGTAACGAGGTTAATGATATGAAGCGAAAAGGAGCGCAGATTGCAAACCTGACCATTGGAGATTTTGATCCTTCGATTTTTCCAATCCCTGCTGAACTTAAAGACGAGATTATTGATGCTTACCATCATAACCATACCAATTATCCGCCTGCTGATGGTATCTTACCCCTTCGCGAAACGGTAGTAGACATTTTAAAGGACAGGTATTCATTGAACTATTCTGTATCTGATATTTTAATTGCAGGAGGTTCAAGACCCTTGATCTATGCCACTTACCTCGCTTTAATTGATCCTGGCGATAAGGTGATTTATCCTGCACCATCATGGAATAATAATCATTATTGTCACCTTTCATCAGCAAAAGGTATAGCTGTAGTAACTACGGTAGAGAATAACTTTATGCCCACTGCAGATCAGTTAAGGCCACATTTAAAAGGAGCAACGTTACTTGCGCTCTGTTCTCCATTAAATCCTACCGGTACAATGTTTACTCAGGAGCAGCTTGAAGAGATCTGTGAAGTGGTGATTGAAGAAAACAAATCAAGAGGAGCAAACGAAAAGCCCCTATATATCCTATACGACCAGATCTACTCTTTACTAACCTTTGGCCGCACACATGTTAATCCGGTAAGTTTACGTCCAGAACTAAAAGGGTATGTAATCTATATAGATGGAATTTCTAAATGCCTTTCTGCCACAGGTGTTAGGGTAGGATGGGCTTTTGGTCCGGAAGTTATTATCAGTAAAATGAAGGCATTGTTAGGTCATATTGGTGCATGGGCACCTAAGGCAGAGCAAGTAGCGGTAGCTAAGTACTTTAAAAACAACAATCTTGTTGATCTTTTCCTGGGCTCGTTTAAAGAGCAAGTTCAAATAAGTCTGGATGAGCTTCATAATGGCTTTCAGCAATTAAAATCAGAAGGCTTTAATGTGGATTCTGTAATTCCGATGGGAGCTATTTATTTGACGCTTAAAATCGATTACATAGGTAAAACAACACCATCCGGAGACTTGATTAAAAACAGTGCAGACGTAAATTTCTACTTAATTAAAGAAGCTCAGGCAGCGCTGGTCCCTTTTTCGGCTTTTGGAAACGACGAATCAATGGCCTGGTTCAGAGCTTCTGTTGGTGGATGCTCTTTGCAGGATATTAAAGATATGTTACCGAGAATTAAAGCCGCGCTAGGAAAGCTAAAATAAAAGCTATTTGAATTCCGAAGTTTTGTGAAATTCGATATCCGGATAATCCCTCATGGTCATATTGATCATGAATTCATTATCTGCAAGGAAAACGGGGTTGCCATCTTTATCTTGACCAATATGCTGTTGCTTACGTTTTAGGAACTCCTCTAATTTCTTCTTGTCTTTAGATGTTACCCAGTTTGATCTGCCATAGCTTAAGGTTCTGAAATATGCTTTAGCACCATATTCATGCTCAAGTCTGAAGGCAATAACTTCAAATTGAAGCTCTCCAACAGCACCTATTATTTTTCTGTTTCCAGGCTGTTGTATAAATAGCTGAGCAACGCCTTCTTCGGTAAGCTGTTGTATGCCTTTTTCCAGCTGTTTAGTGCGCAGAGGGTCTCTATTCTCAACTTCCTTAAATATTTCAGGAGAGAAGCTGGGAATGCCCTTAAACTGCAATTGTTCTCCTTCTGTAAGGGTATCGCCAATTTTGAAATTGCCACTATCATATAATCCTACAACATCACCTGGCCAAGCCTCTTCTACAATGCTCTTCTCATTGGCCATAAAGTCCATTGGGTTAGAGAATTTTAGTTTTTTACCTTGTCTGGTATGGAAGTAAAATTTATTACGCTCAAATTTTCCTGAACATATTCTTAAAAAGGCAATACGGTCACGGTGTTTAGGGTCTAAGTTAGCATGGATCTTAAAAACAAAGCCTGAAAAGTTCTTTTCATTAACCAGAACCTCACGCTGTTCAGCTTCCCGGCTTCTAGGGCTTGGGGCAATCTGAACAAAAGTGTCTAAAAGCTCTTTTATACCAAAGTTGTTAATAGCACTTCCAAAAAATACAGGAGCAAGCAAACCTTCGGTGTACATGCTTTTGTCAAGCTTACCATAAACGCCTTCTACCAGTTCTAAGTCACCTTTTAAGCCATCAAGCTCCTTCGGCTTTAAAAACTTACCCAGGTTTTCATCGTTCAGATCGCTTACTTCAATAACAGGCTCGCTAATCTTAGTCTTATCTGGTTCAAATAGGTTCAGGTGATTATTGTAAATGCTATAAACCCCTTTAAAAGTATGTCCTTGCCCAATAGGCCAGGAAAGAGGGCATAAGCTGATGTTAAGTTTATTCTCAATTTCATCAAGCAGATCAAATGCATCCTTACCCTCACGATCCATCTTATTAATAAAGATGATCACAGGGGTATTACGCATCCGGCACACAGCCATTAACTTTTCAGTTTGCTCTTCAACACCCTTTACACAGTCTACTACCAGAATAACACTGTCAACTGCCGATAGGGTACGATAAGTATCCTCAGCAAAGTCTTTGTGACCAGGGGTATCTAATATATTGATGCGCTTGTTGCTATACTCAAATCCCATTACAGAAGTAGCTACGGATATTCCACGTTGCTTTTCTATTTCCATAAAATCGGAGGTATTGCTTTGATTTGCTTTATTCCGTTTAACTGCCCCGGCAGTATTAATAGCCCCTCCAAAAAGTAAAAATTTCTCTGTTAATGTAGTTTTACCTGCATCGGGGTGACTGATAATGGCAAATGTTTTTCGTTTTTCTATTTCCGGGTTAATCATAAAGAGTTTAAGCGTGTTGTGCTTGATAAAAGGCTGCAAAGATAAGGAAAAAAAAGTGTGGAATGTGTAAAAGGAAAAGCCGGCACATTTATGCCGGCTTTTCTTTATAACATTTATCTAGCCTCTTCCGCTTCTGGATGATCTTGAAGAGGAGTTATTTTCTCTTCCGCCGCCCCCATTTCCTCGGCTTTCAGATCCTCTGGAAGGCCTGCTTTGCTCAACCCTTTCAGATCTTTGAGGTTGAGGCTGAGGTCTGGTCTGTTCTTGCCTAGGTTGTTCTTGTCTAGGCTGAGGTCTTTCTTGCCTAGGTTGTTGAACCGGCTCTTGCCTAGGCTGCGCTTCTTGTCTAGGTTGCGACTGAATCCTTTCTTGTCTTGGCTGTTGAACCGGCTCCTGTCTTTGTTGCTGAGGTTGAGCTTCCTGTCTCGGTTGAGCCTGATTCTCTCTTGTGGAACGAGCAGGTCTTTGAGAAGGAGAAGTGTTTTCTTGCTGTACTCTTTCAGGACGGCTGTTTACTCTTGTGCCCTCATTTGTTCTGTTGTCAGTTGGTTGGCTACCATCTCTTGATACCCTACCATTAGTTACTCTTCCATCAACATTACTTCTATCATTGCTGCTGCGGTCAGTTCTAGGACTTGCATACCCTTCGCCACGAACCGGATTTCTTGGAGCTACATTTCCGGCATTAGTTTCTCTGCTACTTCTGCCATTTGGCCTGTAGATTTCAACTTTGTTTCCGCTAATACTACTTCTGCCGGGTCTGCTGCTTCTATCTATGTTATAAACAGGAACTGCCTGTCTGGTCGAGCGTCTGATGTCATCTGCCCTTGGGCCAGTATAATAATTACGGCTGTTTCTTGAATAAACATTATTGATGATAGTTGTATTGTGAATGATAGTTACGTTTCTACGCGAATAGTAACGTGGGAAGTTGCTATAATAGATATTTCTTTGAGGAACAAATACCCACCAAAGATCCGGAATATTGATGTTAACATTAATATTCATGCCAGGACCCATAGGAGCCCATCCATAATAGCCGCCACCGCTTCTCCAGCTTACCCATGCCGGACCCCATACGGTATCGGGAATCCATACCCATTGGCTGTAGCGGTTATAAACCCATCTTCCATAATGGAAAGGAGCCCATCCCCAGTCGTAATCAGAAACCCATGTGTTACCATATTCTGTCATAACCCATCGGCCATTCGAATAATACGGTCTGAAGTCTGCTTGTTCTACATCTGGTCGCCAAACATAGCCATATTGAGAATCCTGAATCCAAGTGCCATAAGGCGATAATTCGTCGTAAAAAGATTGCAAGGAGATATCCTCGTCTTGTGCCATAACCCGCTGTGCGGTCCCGGTTAAGAGGAGCATAAGCCCCAGCACAATAGCCGGTAATTTGATGATGTTTTTCATAGTGTGTGTGTTTAAATTTACCTAACGATCTTTATCTATCAATTTGAGTTCCAAATAATCTAAAAAGTTTAATCTGTTTAAGAAATATTACATTACGATTATGAGGTATGGCGTAATTTTATTGGTTTAAGTATTATTTAGGCCAATGTATAATCGGTTTTCCATTTAAACAAATTACGAAAAATAATTTGCAAGCGGCTATATTCAGATGGAAGATTACCCTTTGCTTATAATATTTACTTCACCAAATGCGCTTTCCAGCAAATTATTTTCTTCTTTTGTAAGCAAAACAAAATCTATGACAAAAGGCACCTTATTTCTTATTCCAGTACCTCTGGCAGAAAACGCAGCCCATAAATCTTTTACAAGCTTTCTTGTAGATACCATCAATTCCATAAATACCTACATTGTTGAAAATGAGAAAACAGCGCGTAAGTTTTTGAAGGAAGCTGGAATAAAAGTACCTCAGAGTGATCTTGTAATTCATGATTATGGTAAACATAAACGCAACGACTCCTTTGTCCCATATTTTAAGGAACTAATGACAGGGAAAGACGTTGGTTTAATGAGCGAAGCCGGGTGTCCTGGTGTTGCAGATCCGGGAGCTGATATAGTTGCAGAAGCACATAAAAGAGGTATTAAAGTAGTTCCTCTTGTTGGTCCAAGTTCTATTTTACTGGCATTAATGGCCTCTGGCTTTAACGGACAAAGTTTTACTTTCCATGGCTATTTACCAATTGATAAAGTAGAAAGAGGGAAGAAAATTAAAGAACTGGAACAATTAGCAGATAAAAATAAACAGACCCAAATTTTTATAGAGACGCCTTTCAGGAATAATCATTTATTTGAAGATGTATTAAAGAGTTGCCAACCGCCAACATTACTTAGTGTTGCCAGCAATATTACATCAGATGAAGAATACATTAAAACAATGCCAATTGCATTGTGGAGGAAAGAACGAATAGATTTGCATAAAAAGCCTACAATCTTTTTGCTGTACCGTCAGGTTTA
The DNA here is from genome assembly GCF_056395165.1 of Pedobacter sp. 10L46_2. Lineage (NCBI taxonomy): Bacteria > Pseudomonadati > Bacteroidota > Sphingobacteriia > Sphingobacteriales > Sphingobacteriaceae > Pedobacter > Pedobacter sp. 10L46_2. The sequence goes on along the minus strand of NZ_JBFTIZ010000055.1, from coordinate 23,462 downwards.
ACGATACATATTTTTGCTTTCTATAAAAGCAAGAACATTGTCGGGGGTAAAATATTGAACATTTTTGCCCTCTTTAATCCCCTTGCGAATAAAAGTAGATGAAATATCCATCTGTGGAGTTTCAGTAATAACAATTGAAGGGTGATTTTCCCATTCACCAATATCTATACCAGGTCTGGGATATACATATATTTGATAGTTCTTTAAAAGAACCTCGTAATTTTTCCATTTTTTAAGGGAAACCAAATTATCTGCTCCCATTATTAATACAAATTCTTTCCCAGGATACTTTTCCTGTAAATAAGTCAACGTATCAATGGTATAAGAAGGTTGCGGAAGGGCAAATTCGATGTCGCTAACCCTGATTTTTTCTGAGTTTTCGGTCGCTAGCTTGGCCATCTCCAATCGGTCATACATATTAGTCAGACCGTTTTTATTCTTCAGTGGGTTATGAGGCGAAACCACTAACCAAACTTCCTTTAGCCCCGTAAAGCTTGCCATATAATTAGCAATTACCAGATGTCCGGTATGTATGGGGTTAAATGAACCAAAGAATAACCCTGTTTTCATGATTTAGCTATTGATAAAATCTCCAACAAGTTTTTCAGCTTCGGCACATGCGGTATCTAATTCGTAGTTTTTTAAGATAACATCAAATTTATCTGCATAGCCAAGCTCTTTTTCAGCCTTTATAAAACGTTCCTGTAGTTTTTCGGCGCTATCAGTACCCCGGCCGCTCAAACGTTCTTTTAGCACTTGTAAAGAAGGCGGTTGAACAAAGATAGCTAAGGCATCATCTTCATACTTGCGCTTTAGGCGCAATCCACCCTCTACATCAATGTCAAATATCACATGTTTGCCATCATTCCAGATGCGTTCAATTTCAGACCTTAAAGTGCCATAAAAAGTACCGTTATAAACTTCTTCAAATTCTACAAATTCCTGATGAGCAACTTTGTGCAGAAAATCTTCTTTAGAGATAAAATAATAATCCTTGTCATTTCTCTCATCTCCACGTAACTGGCGTGTTGTTGCAGAGATAGAAAAACTTAGTGAAGGAAATTTTTTAAGTAAGTGTTTTACAATTGTTGTTTTTCCGGCTCCCGATGGTGCAGAAAATATGATAAGTTTACCTTGTTTCATTTTTGTGTTGTTGTTTTTCAGCCAATGGCTTACAAAACATTTAATAGTTGTTCCTTTATTTTTTCGAGCTCTTCCTTCATACCCACAACCAACTGCTGTATTTGCGCATCGTTAGCCTTTGCACCCATGGTATTGATCTCTCTACCTATTTCCTGAGAAATAAAACCAAGTTTTTTCCCATTTGCGTCTTTGCTTTTTAAGGTTTCAATAAAGTAATCACAATGACTTCTTAGGCGAATCTTTTCTTCGGTAATATCAAGTTTATCAATATAATAAATTAACTCTTGCTCTAAACGGTTCTGATCTACGTTTATCTTTCCCACATTATCTTCAAGAAACTGATTTAATCTGCTTCTGATCTGAGGAATTCTAAGCGGTTCCAAAACTTCAATTTCGGAAAAGAACTGAAGAATATTTTTAATCCTCAATTCAAGATCAGTCTTTAAAACAACACCCTCGGCAAGTCTGAATTGATTAAAACTTTCAAGGGCCTTAATAAACGTATTGTTTAAAATGTCCCAGTCATTTTCATTAACATCTTCGTCAGAATAACTGATTACCTCAGGGAAATTAAGAACCGCCTGTAAAAGGTTGTTAGAATTGGCCCCTAACTGGATATTGATTTCTTCAAGCTGTTTGTAATACTTGCTCAATAAGGCAGCATTAATAGTTGCACCTTTTAAGTTTTCTTCACTGCGTTCTATGTTTATAGAAACGCTTACTTTTCCACGTTCAATTTCTTTGCTGCAGATATTACGCAGCAATAACTCCTTATCCGAGAAAGCCCTGGGTAGTTTTAAATTCAGTTCCAGGAACTTACTGTTTAAAGATTTTATCTCTACTGCAAACTTTACGTTTTCGTGGTCAGTAGAGGCCAGGCCATACCCTGTCATTGATTTTATCATGTGCAAAGATATAATTTATTGCCTTTTCAAACTCATTTAACTTTTTTTAACTTAGTTCATTGGCAAACAATGGTTAAGTTTACAAAAAATATTCGTTAGATGATAAGGCCTGGTTATTTAAATATTTTAGTATTCCTATTGTTCTTTGTGACATCCATATCCTCTGTTTCAGCTCAGCAAGAGTTTGTTCTTAAGGGAGCAGTAATGGAAAAAGGAGCCTCTACACGTGTTGCAGCCGCACAAATTATAAATAAAAGAACAGGATTATCAGTTTTAAGCAGCGACTTTGGTTTGTTCCAGATCAGAGCCGTACAGGGCGATACGCTTTTAGTAATTAAAATTGAATATTCGGATGCCGAGGCTGTTGTGCCTGCGGGTAAAGACCTCATTGTTTATTTAGATAGGGGAAGAACGCTTAGAGAGGTTAACATTACGGGGCAAAGCAAAAAACAGGAATTGAACGATATAAAGAGGGATTTTAAAAATAAAGGCTCATTCTATCAGGGAAAGCCTCCACTTTTGTCATTTCTTTTTAAACCGCTTACTGCTGTTTATGAATTGTTAGGCCGGACGCCAAAAAATGCAAGAAGATTTGGACGTTATTATGAAACGGAGATGCAACAGTCTTTAATCGATGGATTCTTTAATGAAGTTATCATTCAGAACAATACCGATTTAAAAGGAGAAGCATTGGAAAAATACATGCTTGATTATAGACCAGAATACGAGAAAGCCAAAAACTGGACAGAATACGACGCGGTCAAATACATAAAAGAGTCTTATAAATCGTATACAGACACCTTAAAAAAATAAGCTAAAATTCTAAATAGAAAGGGCCTCGCAGGCTTTTTCTGCCGCAAGCTTTTCGGCATTCTTTTTATTGTAATCCCTGCCCGTACCGAAGCTTTCACCCTCAATAACTGCCTGTATTGTAAATAACTTTGTGCTTTCGCCTTCGCTATTTTGAACCATATCAAAAGATATATCTTTTCCATGACGCTGGCACCATTCAATCAATTTACTCTTGAAATTAGTTTCAGTGAGCTCCAGGGTGTGAATATCGATGTACGGTTTCACTATTCTTTTAAGTAGGAAGTCTTTGGTGAAATTATAGCCTTTATCAAGATACACGGCGCCTACAAGCGCTTCAAATGCATCTCCCAGCATAGAATGATGTTTGGTTTGGATATTTACAGCTTTTTGATCAAAAACGATCAATTGATCAAAGCCCATTTTTCTGGCAAGCTGATTAAGGTTGGCACGATTCACAATTTTTGAACGCATTTCCGTTAAAAAGCCTTCTTCTTTATAAGGATAGCTTTTAAACAGTAATTCGGCAATTACAGAGCCTAAAATAGCATCGCCTAGAAATTCTAAACGTTCATTACTACTCCTACTACCGTTTTTTAGGATTTTTGCCACAGACCTATGCCTGAACGCCATTTTATACAAAACAGTATTTCCAGGCACAAAGCCTAAAATGTTGTTCAACTTTTTTATAAAGTCTTTATCGGATGATAGATAAAGCTTATACAGGTCAAATAATGGCATTAATTATTGCAAAATTAAAGGAGGCTAACAATAGCCTCCGCAAAGTGCTTTTTATTCTTCGTATTTTTTAAAAATCACAGAAGCATTGTGACCTCCGAAGCCAAAAGTATTACTTAAAGCAGCGCGGATAGGTCTCTTTTGTGCCACATTAAATGTGAAATTTAATTTCGGATCAAACGCAGGGTCATCAGTAAAGTGATTAATAGTAGGAGGTACTATGTCATTTTTTACTGCAAGGATAGATCACCTGCAGCACCTAATAAATGTCCTGTCATAGATTTTGTAGAGCTGATGTTTAATTTATAAGCATCTTCTCCAAATAAATCAACGATAGCTTTAGTCTCAGAAATGTCTCCCAAAGGAGTTGAGGTTCCATGAACATTAATGTAATCAATATCCGCAGTAGTTAAACCAGCATCTTTAAGCGCGTTTGTCATTACCATTTTTGCGCCTAGTCCTTGCGGATGTGGAGCTGTAATATGGTTAGCATCTGCACTCATTCCACCCCCAACTAATTCGGCATAGATCTTAGCACCTCTTTTCTTAGCATGTTCCAGTTCTTCCAAAATAATGGTTCCTGCACCTTCGCCGGCAACAAAGCCATCCCGGTCTTTATCAAACGGTCTTGAAGCTGTTTGAGGATCATCATTTCTGGTCGATAAGGCATGCATTGCATTAAAACCACCAATACCTGCTTCGTTAATGATTGCCTCAGATCCACCGCTAATCACGATATCGCACATATTCAAACGAATATAATTGTACGCATCGATCATTGCATTTGTAGATGAAGCACATGCAGAAACTGTAGCAAAATTAGGCCCCCTAAGTCCATATTTTATAGAAATATGGCCAGGAACAATGTCAATTATTACTTTCGGAATAAAGAACGGATTCATGCGCGGAGTACCATCGCCTAAAAAGAAGTTCTTCATTTCATCCTGAAATGTTTTAAAGCCGCCAATGCCTGAGCCCCAAATTACGCCAACACGGTTGGTGTCGATTTGTGAAAAATCGAAATTACCATCCTTTACAGCTTCATCTGTGGCTACTAAAGCATATTGAACAAATGGATCTAGCTTGCGCGCTTCCTTTTTGTCCAAAAAATCTTCTGGATTGAAGTTTTTAAGCTCACATGCAAATTTGGTTTTGAACTTTGAGGTGTCAAAACCTGTAATGGGGCCAGCGCCACTCACCCCATTTAACAGGCCATCCCAGAATTCCGGGATTGTACTGCCAATAGGAGTGAGCGCACCCAACCCTGTAACTACTACTCTTTTTACTTCCATTTATACGGATTATACGGAGACCGTATTTTACTTAACGTTTTTTTCTAAGTAAGCAATTGCTTGACCAACTGTACCAATGGTCTCAGCCTGATCATCAGGGATTGCTACATTGAATTCTTTTTCAAACTCCATAATAAGTTCTACTGTATCTAAAGAATCCGCACCTAAATCGTTAGTGAAAGAAGCCTCTGGTGTAACTTCGCTTTCATCCACACCTAATTTTTCAACGATAATAGCCTTAACTCTTGAAGCAATATCAGACATAATGTTATAATTTAATGGTTAAATAATTCAGTGCAAAGAAAAATAAATTCTTACACATTTCAAATGTTTTTATTTCTCTATCAATTTTAATGTTTTTATTTCGAACATTAAAGTAAAATTAGTTTTATAATTTCGTAATCCCGTAAATATACTGCGTTTTGAACAAAACTTATTTAAAACTATCATTAGACCTCGATTTTGTACTAATTGCCATTACTGCATCGCTAAAGGATTATATGCTTTGTCATAAAGTAAATACTAGTCTTAATTTTAATTTTGAAAAGGTTGAGGATCACGAGGTTTACTTTAATATTGATGAAGACCCATTACCGTTTTCAAAGTATTATTTTTACGTTGAACAAGGTGAAATTGAATATTATATCCTTAACAACCGAAATGCCGAAGGGTTTTTAATTCCTGAAATGAATAAAGTAGATTTTTTTATGATTATTCATCAGTACATTGATAAAGAAGATCTTAATTTTATAATCAACGGATTGAATAAACTACCTGATATTCAGGTAGCTGCGCAGATAGATCCGCGCAAATTGAAGTCGAGGGAAAATTTGATAATGTAAATTTTATATTGTAGGTGTATTAAATACACTATATTTGAACTTACATTATCAGACAAATAACATTAATAATCAGACGAGCATGGGTTTTTTATGTGAAAAATCATCGATTTGCGCGTCAATAATAAATTTAAGTAACTAAATGAAACCATTTCATTCCAGAACAAAAATTGTGGCCACCCTGGGCCCTGCTTCAGCTAAACCGGAAGTTTTATACAGTATGTTTAACGCCGGATTAGACGTTTGCCGTTTAAATTTTTCTCACGGTTCTCAGGCAGATCATCAGGAAGTATTGGATACCATTCGTAATATCAATGAAAAATACAATTATAATGTAGGTATCCTTGCCGATTTACAAGGGCCTAAAATTAGGATTGGTATGGTTAAGGATGGTGGTATCAACTTAGTTAATGGAAACCGTACCATCATTACTACGCAAGAATGCATAGGAAATGAAGAACGGATTTACATCACTTACGATACTTTTCCAAAAGATGTAAAAGCTGGCGAAATCATCCTTTTAGATGATGGTAAGCTGCAAATGCGTGTTATCGAAACTAACCTTAAAGACGAAGTTCTTTGCGAAATAGTTCACGGTGGTATTCTTACCTCAAGAAAAGGTGTGAATTTACCTAATACAAAAGTTTCTATTCCTTCTCTTACAGTTGAAGACAGAAAAAACCTTGAGTTTGTTCTCGAAAACGATGTAGAATGGATTGGACTTTCATTTGTTCGTAATGCTGAAGACATTATTGAATTAAAAGACATCATCAAGCAAAGAGGTAAAACTGCCCGTGTAATCGCTAAAATCGAAAAACCCGAGGCAATCGCTAATATCGATGAAATCATTGCTGTTTCTGATGGTATCATGGTTGCCCGTGGTGACCTGGGAGTTGAAATGCCAATGGAAGAAGTTCCTTTGTTACAAAAAATGATTGTACAAAAGTGCAGAGCTGCTTCGAAACCGGTAATTATTGCTACCCAAATGTTGGAAAGTATGATTACTACACCTAGGCCAACCCGTGCTGAGGTTAATGATGTTGCTAACTCTGTTCTTGATGGTGCTGATGCAGTAATGCTAAGTGGCGAGACCTCAGTAGGTGAGTTTCCGCTTATCGTTATTGAGACTATGCAGAAGATCATTCAGAATATCGAAACTAATAACTATCCATTCCACCCTGAAAAGTTCCTTAAACCAAAATCTGAGAGCTTTTTAAGCGATGCAGTTTGCGATACTGCTTGTTTCCTGTCTAAGCAAACAAACGCAGTTGGTATCGTTTCTATGACCGTGAGCGGATATACTGCATTTGAAATTTCAAGCCACAGACCTAAGGCATTAACTTATATCTTTACCAGTAACAGATCTCTATTAAATACTTTGAGCCTTTTATGGGGTGTTCAAGGTTTTTATTACGATAAATTTGAAAGTACTGATGAGACCATTCAAGATGTAAACAGCCTGCTTAAGGAATACAAAATGGTTAAAAAAGGAGACGTGATTATTAACACTGCTGCTATTCCAATGGAACAGAAAGGCAAAACAAATATGTTAAAAATCACTGTTATTGATTAATATTCAGTAACAGGAAAAAAAATACTACTTTTGCAATCCTGAAAAAAGGAGAGTTGTCCGAGTGGTTGAAGGAGCACGCCTGGAAAGTGTGTATACCTCAAAAGGGTATCGAGAGTTCGAATCTCTCACTCTCCGCAAGATGCAAATGAATTTTTAAACTCATAGGGTTGTTCGATGTCGAGCAGCCCTATTTGCTTTAATTTATACCTGGTTCGGCAAATGATATCTATAAAACAAACCCAGGCTATAAATAGTCCATATTTCAATAGCCACTCCTTTCTTGCCTGATAGGTTTGTTACTTGATACAGGATCAAAAAATATTCCGTTCAATACTGCATTATCGCCCCTAACCATATTGATCCTGAATTTCACGGATTTATTGTAAGCAAACTTCAGGTAGGTTCCACCGATGGAATTTTCAACTATTTTTACCGGGGCGATTAGGTTTGATGTTGCTGCGTCGAACATCTCCACCGAAATTTTTCTGCGCTTTTTATCCCAGTCGACAAAGTAGAGCGATACCTGATGGTTTTTTACGCCTTTGATGTCAATGGTACAGGTGAAAGTGTACCCGATCTGATCAGCGTCTGCACTGTAGAGACAGGAGGCAGTTCTGGGTGTTCCGTTTCCTGCATCTGGAGCTAACGCCCGCTGGTCATTGGTCTTAGGTTCCCATACTGTATTGAGCGGTTCGCCGTTACCCTTGACTTTGTAATAAGAAACAGCGGAAACATAGCTGGGAAGCGCTCTTTTATCGACTCCAGCTCCATTATAATTGCAAAGGACATAGCCGTCTTTTCCAAAGATCTTACCCCAATTTCCGCTCGTGGTTGTATCCATACCCATGAACTTTGCAGGATATTGTTCAATAGGTTCAGGATATTTTGGTGTGTTACCTAAATAGGTTGTGACAATTTTATATGTGCCATGGCGTACACCGGTAAAGTACAAAAAATGCGTATCCTCTCTCGCAGCGGAAACGCCCGATACTGAATGATATTTCCCATCCCAGGCCAATTTGCCATTGATCGTGATGCGACTAATTTTTTTTTCAGCTTTTGGAATGCCAATTCTTCCGATGCTGCCGGCAGGGGTGGATATGACAGATAGCCCAGTTAAAATATCAAAATTTGCGCTGATATCGCCGAGTGGGGTTGGAGTTCTTCCTGAGACATCTGTCAACGTTCGGCCAAGGTGGGGTAGTATGTCAAATGTAGTAAAGCCGGGAGCAGTCGGCTTTATGCCGAGCACTTCTTCGCTAAGCCATTTTGTAACTCCTGCACCCCATGGGTGGCAAAGGCTGGTAAAACCACACTGGTTGTTGGGCACCGGACCATTGGTACTGATTACTGAGTTCCATGATGGACGGTAGTCTTCAAAAAATGTGGTGCCCCCGTATCTTAACTGACCTCCCCAAAGATCACGTATGGAACTTAAAGCCTCGTCATATTTATTCATCCTCGCAAATGCCTGGATAACAAAATATTGATTGAACGGAGAATACGAAACCCGATTTACCCTGTCAGTAAAATTTCTATTATATATCGCTTTTTTTTCTTTATCGTTCAAAAGATTGGTTGTAATGGCATCTGCTCCGGCATGGAGACCAAAGGAATGATACCATTCATGAGTTTTCTTCAATTCAAGGATTTTTTCAGTTGCATATCCACGATATTTTTCCTGAAGATCTTTGCGTCCACACGTAGCCATGGCTTCGGAAAATTCATTCCATGCGCGTATGGAAAGCATTTTGTAGGCATTTTGTGGCTCGGGAAGATTGGGGTGCTCAAATCCTGATCCCAAACGTTCATCCCAGCCGAAAAACTCCAGATTTGGATCGGTTCCGTAAACCTTGTAGGCATCATCCAGTTTTACACACACGTTGGCAATATAATTGTTCAATGTTTCGGTATCACCAGTATACCTATAATAATCTATCAGGCTCAGAACCCAGTAAAGCGCATAACTCCTGATGCCGTTACTCTGAGTAGAAGTATATTCAATATTCTTCTTGATAAAGTCGAAATTCCCGAAGGCAACCATAGAAGCTGCCTGAGCAGGATGCGCATCCCCTGTCCAGGAAAATCTATCGCCGCGATTCATTAAAATCGCGCCCAGATAATCCTTAAGTAGGTTTAGCTTTACCGTGTATGCACCCGTATACCATATGCGTGTAAGTGTTGTGTCACTACATGAGAAACGTCCCTTATAGTTAACCGGTTTGGTTTGACAAATAAGTCGTACTGAGGTAATTCTCCAGGTTTTTGAGAATGACCGGACATGTATCCAGCCAAATCTTACTCCTTCATATAATTCAGGATTCAATTCAAGCCGATAGGTATTTCCATACTTTTTTGGACGAGCAGTCTTTGTTGGGTAATTTGCTGGGTAATCAGGTGTTTCATTGTATTCACTAATGCTCATTTCTACACTCCCAATTTGGTCTGGGCTGTCAAATTCTAACCAACCGGCATTGTTCTGTCCGAAATCAAAACGAATATCGCCCTCGCCGTTTACTATGATGCTATGATTCAGTTTGAAATCGGACATATTAAAGTTCCTGGTATTAGAGACTGTCCAACTTTTTGGAGACAACTGATAAGTTTCCATACCGTCACTTGCCTTTGGATCACTCCAGGTATAGTCGATTATCGGATCCGGTGAAAAAAGGTTTGGAGTACCATTTTTTTCTGCTGTTATCGACGGGTAATCTTTGCCTTGTGCAATTGCCGAACAGTTGCTCCCTAAAAAGTTTATCAATAAAACGAATGCTATTATGGCTTTATCAGGATTATATTTCAGATAGTTTCTCCAAACAAGGTTAAATTGTTTACATATCATAAGTAAATCGATTCAATGTTTATAATTGGTTGAGCACAAAAATATAGGTCCATGACAAATCCTTACTGTTCAAAAGTTGTTATTATTTGCATTTTTTGATATTATTGTTTTTCGACATCTTCGCTTCGATAAGAATATCTGTTCCTCTAACTTGTTTGTTTCACCTGAACTTATATATATATCATGGGGCTGTTACCATTGGGGATATTATGAATGAACGTGCCCGCGAATTGTATTGGGAAGAATGGAGGAATGTTAAACTGATTCGGGTGTCGCTTTACCTGGCTCGCAGTGGCAAGCCTGATGAATGGGGCAATACCTAAGTTTGGATAACTTTGACTGGCCGATTCCTTATGCAGAAATTACCGCTAATAATAAAGGGAGACTGAGTCAGAATTTTTGTTAATTGATTTATTTGATTTCCTTGCCAATGTCAGCGTTCCACGCATCAAAATACTTTTGAGCATCTGAATGAAACGGAATTAGCGCATGATGTTCGATAATACGTTTCCTTAAGCCCCACCAGGTTATGCGTTGAATCTTTAATATGTATATGATACCAACGGCATTATGTGCTGTACTTGGATCTGGTTCATACGACAATAGTATGTGTTTGGCCATAGAGCGTTAATTTATATTTGTTTAGTATGTCTAACGAATAGACTTATCCCAATTACAAAGGTATAAAAATCTGTAATTTGTCAACACGAGAAAATTTACTCTAATGTAATATTTTAACCTCAATTTAAATAGTGCTCCTACGGTCGCAAAACTAAACTTTTATACATAAATATAACAAAGCGGCTAATGAACAACCTATAATAGGCCCGATTACTGGTATCCATGCATAATTCCAGTTATTTCCACCTTTACCTGCAACCGGAAGCACGGCGTGCATAATTCGAGGGCCAAGGTCTCTCGCCGGATTAATGGCATATCCTGTTGTACCACCAAGAGATAATCCGATAACCCAAACCAGGAAGGTTACTGGCAAGGCACCAACGGAACCTAAACCAATTGGAGATTTATCTGCACCTAATGACGCATCTGTAAAGTGAAATATCACAAAAATCAGCACAAAAGTGCCTATTATTTCACTAATCAAATTTGAAATGGTATTTGGTATAGCTGGTGCTGTACAAAAAGTAGCCTGTTTTGCTCCTTTGTCTGCGGTTCCTCTGTAAAAATCTTTAAATAAAAGCCAGACCAGAAAGGATCCCAGCATCGCGCCTATAAATTGAGCCGCAATATAGGTCGGGGCATCTGCCCAGTTAAATTTTCCTGCAATAGCCAAACCAATTGTTACAGCTGGATTAAGGTGAGCTCCGCTGTATGGGCCGGCAATAACTACGCCTACAAATACGGCAAGTGCCCAGGCTGTGGTAATTACCATCCAGCCACCATTGTTTCCTTTAGTTCCGGTTAGAACCACATTGGCAACAACACCGTTGCCCAATAAAATCATAAACATAGTGCCGAGGATTTCGGCTGAAAATGCAGACATGCTGATAAGATTTAAATATGTTACTAGTTTGGTTAATTTTCAGCGTACGCTTTTGCTGCCTTTACAGCCCTATTCCATCCTTTAATACGCTCTTCTATATTTTTCGCTTCTCCGGCTTTAAAGCTCTTATCTATTTTCCACTGACCGCTAATGTCGTCCATGTTGTTCCAGTAGCCAACAGCCAAGCCAGCCAGATATGCCGCTCCCAAGGCGGTAACCTCTGTTACCTGGGGTCTGATTACTGTTGTTTCAAGCACGTCAGCCTGAAATTGCATAAGTATGTCGTTGGCAGTTGCACCCCCATCTACTCTTAGCTCTTTAATTCTAAGTCCTGAATCTGCTTCCATAGCCTTTAACACCTCCATTGTTTGGAAAGCGATACTTTCAATGGCTGCTCTGGCAAGGTGAGATGCATTCGTGCCTCTGGTAATTCCGGTAATGGTACCTCTGGCATCCTGATTCCAATGTGGAGCCCCAAGACCTGCGAAGGCAGGAACAAGGTATACACCACCTGTGTCTGCTTCCCTTAAAGCCAGTTCTTCTACATCGGCTGATGTGGCAATTAAGCCTAGCCCATCTCTTAGCCACTGTACAACTGCTCCCCCTATAAATATGCTTCCTTCTAATGCGTATTGTACTTTTCCGTTTATTTTCCAGGCAATGGTAGTTACGAGGTTGTTTTGCGATACTATAGGTTTATCTCCAATATTCATCAACATAAAGCATCCGGTTCCATAAGTGTTTTTAACCATACCTACTTCTGTGCACATTTGACCAAAAAGAGCGGCTTGTTGGTCGCCAGCTATCCCTGCAATAGGTATTTTGGCTGCAAGTACATTGCCTGTGGTTTCTCCATAGACTTCGCTTGATGATTTTACTTCGGGAAGGATGTTGCGTGGTATATTAAAAAGATCAAGCAATTCCTGATCCCAGTCAAGGGTGTGGATGTTATAAATCATTGTCCTTGATGCGTTGGTCACATCAGTAACATGCACCCTGCCATCAGTTAGTTTCCATATCAGCCATGAATCTATGGTTCCAAAGGCGATATCTCCGGCTTCAGCTTTTTCTCTTGCTCCGGGAACATTTTCCAGTATCCATCTGATTTTTGTGGCCGAGAAATAGGCATCTATAATAAGCCCTGTTTTTTCCTGTACGCTTTTGGCCAGGCCTTGCGCTTTTAACTCATCACAGTAGGCAGACGTGCGTCTGTCTTGCCATACAATAGCGTTGTGTAGTGGTTCTCCGGTTTTTCTATCCCATAATACCGTTGTTTCTCGCTGATTAGTGATGCCTATGGCAGCGATGTCGTTAGGCGTTATACTGGCTTTTATGATCGCTTCAGTTGCTACAGCAACCTGGCTAGACCAAATTTCTGTAGCATTATGCTCTACCCATCCTGGTTGAGGATATATTTGCTTAAACTCTCTCTGTGCAATTGAAATAATGCTTCCTTCTTTATCAAAAACAATTGCCCTCGAACTTGTAGTTCCCTGATCTAAGGATAGAATATACTTGCTCATACTTTATATTTGGAATAATGTGTAATAAAACGTAAGTATAAGAAATCATTATCGAAAGTAAAAGCAAGTCGTGTGAAATTATTTTGTTTTTCTGATCTATAGTTTTGAAGAGGTGTATGTTTAATTGTTTGTATCAAATTAGATACAATTTAATAGGAAGCCAACGAATTGGAAGATAATATTTAGAGGCAAAAATTGATGTTGTAACAAGTTTTAAATGGGTGGTAGACAGTGTTTAAAGAGGATATAGTGGCGTTGTTTTTAAAATTGGCACATTTCTTTCTGATGAACATGAAAAACTACACAAAATGAAAAAATTAATTGTTTTGGCCATTGGCCTATTCGTAGCCGGTGCAGCAAATGCACAGAGCCCAATCAGATTGGGTATTAAGGGAGGCTTAAACTTACCGAACATTATTAAAGGTGACGGTAATAATGATTTTAAAACAAAAGTTAATCCTGGTTTCAATGCCGGTATTACTTTGGATATTAATCTGATTAAAGGATTGGCATTTACTCCGGAGTTACTGTATTCTACAAAAGGGTATAAAGCAGAGACTCCTTTTGGTGAATTTACGCAAACAACTCATTTTATTGATATTCCTATTTTAGCAAGTATTAACGTTGGTGGTTCAGGATTGAATTTAGTGGTTGGTCCTCAGGTATCTTTCCTTACTTCAACTAAAAACAAATTTGAAAATGGATTTGGAACTGCTGAAGAAACAATTATTGAAGATAAATCGGATAGATTTAAGAAAAGTCTGGTTGGAGGTGTAATTGGATTCAGATATGATGTAACTGATAAGGTAGACATTCATGGCCGTTATGCATTGGATTTCCAAAAGAACAACGAGAATGGATCAAAAGAAACTCCTGAATACAAGAACCAGGTGTTCTCTGTAGGATTAGGATTGAAATTCTAATTGTTTCGGTTGGATAATTAGATACTCAATTTTTACGGAAGAGCCCGACTATTAATGGTCGGGCTCTTTTGTTTATGCTAATCCCATTAGAGTGTATCAATTCCGAGACACTCACAACGCACGGGTTCATTAGGTTCTGATGAGTGTTTGGTTTTGTTTGTAAACAGCAGTAAATGAGCTGTTTGTTTATTTGTTTGCCTCCCTTTAGATGATTGGTTTTGGGGTCTTTGGCATGGTTATTACAATACACTCTGTGAATTTTAAACAGAAAATTATGAAAAAATTATTCATTATAGGACTAGGATTAACAGTAAGCAGTTTAGCTTTTAAGGCAAATGCACAGACTTCACAGTCGGCTGCTAACGACAAAATGAGCTTCGGTATTAGAGCCGGTGCCAACTTGATGAATATGGGCAAAATCCAGTGGGGTGGCCAAGATTATTCAACAGACTCAAGGGTCGGATTTCAGGCAGGTATTTATGCCGATTTACCTATGGGCGGAGGGTTTGCCTTCTTGCCAGAAGCGATGTTTATACAAAAAGGTGCTAAATTAAGTGAAAACGGGGTGGATTTTGATACCAAGGTATCTTATATAGATGTTCCTGTATTAATAGGGTATAAGGCTACTCCGGAACTAACTGTATTTGCAGGCCCTCAGGTATCATTCCTTCTTTCACAAAAATCGACAGGTGCACTCAATAATGGTATTGAGGGAGAATCGACCGATACAGAGAATTTTAGTAAGTCGCTGGCCGGTGGTGCTGTTGGTTTGGGATATAGTATCACACCAAATATCAATGTTAACGCACGATATATGATGGACTTCCAAAAGGCTCTTAAGGATGATGTAAACCAGGATAAGATTAAGAATAAAGGATTTGCATTATCATTAGGTTACACTTTTTAAGTTGGCCGGTTTTTAAAGTGTAAGTAAAAGAAATTGAGGTCTTTGCAAAAATATCAAAAATTGCATGTAACTTTAAAAAGTTATGAAAGAGATATTTCTTTCTTCTTCATACTTCAAAAAGATAACCAACGAGAGCAGGAACGAAATTAATCCCTAATTGTGTGTGAGGATAATATTCCTATTTAACCTTAAAAAGCATCCTGAATAGGGTGCTTTTTTTATAACTTTGAAATTTAAACAATCCATTGCCGTAATGAACGTTAAACATCTGCTTATTGCTACCCTCCTTTTATCTATCTCAGTATCGTCAACAAAGGCTCAAAAAAAATCTTATTTACAAACTTTAACAGAGAAGAATCACTGGGTTGATTCTGTATTCAATAAATTGAATAGACGCGAGAAAATTGCCCAAATGTTCTTTGTGAGAGCACACACCAATTTGGGGAAGGCTTATGAAGACTCTATTGCCAACGTAATTAAAAAGGAAGATGTTGGTGGCTTGGTGTTTTTTCAGGGAGGACCTGGCCGACAAGCTATTTTAACAAATCAATATCAGTCATTATCAAGGGTACCCTTATTGATTACTTCTGATGGAGAGTGGGGTCTGGGGATGCGTTTAGATAGCACTATCTCTTATCCTTACCAAATGGCCTTAGGAGCAATTCAGGATAAAGAGCTGTTATATAAAATGGGCCTGGAAGTGGCTAAAGATTATAAACGCATTGGTATGCACATGAATCTTGCACCTGATGTTGATGTAAATAATAACCCTAAAAATCCGGTTATAAACTATCGTTCTTTCGGAGAAAATAAATACAACGTAGCTACAAAGGCTGGCGAATATATGAGGGGAATGCAGGATGGGGGTCTATTGGTTAGTATTAAACATTTTCCCGGACATGGAGATACCGATGTAGATTCTCATTACGACCTTCCTCAGCTTAAGTTTTCTAAAGCACGTTTGGATAGTTTGGAGATTTATCCATTTAGAGAATTAATTCGTCAGGGTGCTGCAGGTGTTATGATTGCACACATGAATATTCCGGCACTAGACAACACACCGAATATGCCTTCAACATTATCAAAACCCATTGTTACTGGTATTTTAAAACAGGAATTGGGTTTTAAGGGACTGATTATTTCTGACGCTATGGGCATGAAAGGGGTGGTTAAATATTTTAAGGACGGAGAAGCTGATGTAATGGGTGTAATTGCAGGTAACGATATTCTGGAGCTTTCAGAAAATAGCGATAGAGCAATAAAACTAGTTCGTAAAGCGGTTAGACAAGACCGGATTAGCATGGATAGAATTAACGAAAGTGTTAAAAAGATCCTTACGGCTAAATACTGGGCGGGCTTAAATGCCCGCGATTCTATTAATGAAAGAAATGTGGTTGCTGATGTAAACAGACCGGAAAGTAAAGTGCTTTTGCAAAAGCTGGCTGATGCTTCTATGACGCTGTTAAGGGGCAAGGCAAATATTAGTCAATTGTCTAAGGATAGAAGAACGGTAATCATCAGTTTAGGTACACCTGGAGTTACAGATTTTCAACGTGATCTAGGGGCTTACTATAAAAATTCTGTATTCTATACACTGGATAGGAACGCCAATGCTACAGCTATTGCAAAGGTTTTGAGATACATTAATGTTTTTGATCAGGTAATTGTTGGCATTCATGATACTCGTATCAGGCCTGGAAACGGGATGATTTTAAGTAACGACTTGAAGATGTTTATTAAGGATATGTCGTTAAGTAATGCAATTTTTGCTTTGTTTGCCAATCCGTATAACCTATCGGCATTGCCTGGTCTTGAGAACAGCAAAGGGCTTATAGTAGCCTATCAAAAAGAGGATTTCATGCAAAAGGCGGCCGCATCTGTAATTAAGAATCAACTGATTCCTACAGGGAGACTGCCCGTTACTGTGAATGCTTTTTTTAAGTATGGAGACAAAGAGTAATTGTTAAATTACTTTGCTTTTTGTTGTTTGTAAGTTTCCGGATCAACTGCTTTTGGCGTCCAGTTTTTCAAGAAGTCGGTAACAGCTTTTACGCTATGTCCCGTTTTCTTTTTGCCATTTGCATCTTTCTCATCCGTTTCCAGGTAAGCAGAGTTTTGGGTATGCAATAATTTTCCGTTACCATCAAGTATTACAAAAACAGGAAATCCGAAACGTTGCGGGTAATTAAGGCTGGCAAGCACAGCCTCGTTTTTGTTTTCAGGACTGTAGTTTACCAAAACAACTTCGTAGTTGTCGTTAATGAATTGTTTTAATTCAGGCGTATTGTCAACCATTTTATGAAAAGCAATACACCAGCTGCACCAGTTACCACCAATTTGCAAAAACACATGTTTTCCTTCTTTTTTAGCTTTAGCTACAGCGCCATCAATATCTGCACGGGCATTGGCCTGTGGATTATAAATATGTACCGCTTCTTTTTTCTCTTGTGCAGAGCTTGCGCCTACAGTTGCTATGGCAATAAGTAGTATTAAGGCTATCCTTTTCATTGTTCAGTAATTTAATTGCAAAATTAATAGAATAGCTAACATCAATTGTAATACCAGTTTAATATTCTCTAGTTAAATAGTAGATTTTATTTGTAGCCATATTTTTCTAAATAAGTTATAGCTTTACGTAATGCCTCAACAACCTTTAAAATTGCTTAGAGCATCTGCCGGATCGGGTAAGACTTTTAGCCTAACCCTGCATTACCTTACACTTTTATTTAGCGGCCCGGGTAAATACAGGGAAATTCTTGCAGTTACCTTTACAAATAAGGCAACAGCCGAAATGAAGGAGCGGATATTGGGGGCCTTACAAGCGATAGCAAAAGGCGATCCCTCAGATTTTAAGCCGCTCTTAAAGGCTAGTTATCCTGAGCTTTCTGATGAGGATATTAAAGCAAAAGCACAGATAATTTACAGCAACATACTTCATGATTTTGGTAGGTTCTCTGTAAGCACAATTGATGGCTTTGTGCAAAAGGTAATTCGAAGCTTTGCTTTTGAACTAAATCTGGATAGTGGATATAAGCTGGAAATGAATCATGACAAAGTAAAGGAGGAGCTGGTTAAAGCACTGAACTTACAGATGGAAGCTGATCCTGAATTGCTGGAATGGGTAACGGCGCTTGCCATAGACAGGATAAGCGATGGTAAGGACTGGAATTATCAGCGTGCGTTAAAGGATCTGGCCAATGAGATTTTTAAAGAACGATACTATCCTTTTCAGGAAGCGATGTTGCTTATGGGAGAAGATAGATCGGCAGAATTTAATACTTTAAAACAAACTGTAACCTCTGGCATAAAAGCATTTAATAAAACCCTGTTTGACCAAGCTACGGACCTGAAATACATATTTGATCTTTCTGGTGTTTTGCCCGAAGAACTGGCACGTAAATCTCTTAATCCTTTGTTAAAGCTGGATAAGATATTGAATGAAGATTATAGTATTTTTCCTGCCCTGGCCAATATGGTTGATGATTTTGAGCAGTGGCCGCATACCTCATTAAAGGATACATCAGGAGTAAGGCAGTTGTATGATGACCTTAATCCAGGGTTAAAGAAAATGGTCGACTTTTATCAGGAAGGTGCCGAACAATACTCAACATGGCTGGCCATTCATAAAAACAGTTCTTACTTACGGTTGATGCAGGAAATGGCACAGCAATTAAAAAATTATAGGGCCGAAAATAAAGCACTCCTTATCAGTGATGCCCAACAGTTATTGGTTGGCATAACTGGAGCGGATGCGGAAAATCCTTCTTTTATCTGGGAAAAAACGGGAAATAGGTATAAGCATTTTTTATTCGATGAATTCCAGGATACCAGCACCATGCAGTGGCTTAATTTTTTGCCACTTATTAGAAATGCGCTATCAGAATTTGAAGGGAATACTACCGARCACCTCATTGTAGGTGATGTAAAGCAGTCAATATATAGATGGCGTAGTGGCGACTGGCGCATTTTGCATAGTAATGTAAGACATGATGTGCAGGCGCATAATGTTGTAGAGGAAAACCTGGAGTTTAACAGGAGAAGTACAGCTAATGTGATTGCATTTAACAATTTTCTGTACAGCCATTTGCCATCTATTTTGCAAAGACAACTCAATGGAATCCTGGCAGAGACGCAGAGAGAAGATCTTTTAAGTTATTGGAATCAGGAGTATAACCAAATTATTGATAGCGCTTATGAAGGAAGCTTTCAAAACGTTACTCCTCAAACGCTAACGGGGGGTAAAATCGAGATGCAATTTCTGAACAAGGAAGATGATTCAGAGTCAGAGGATGAAAGTCCCGTTGCGGCTATTCATTCCGTTAACAAAATCATTGAACTGCTATCGGTTCATGGGTTTTTTATGAAAGATATTTGTGTGTTGGTAAAGACTAATAGAGAGGCAGAAATAATGATTTCAGCCTTATTGGATAGACAAGACGATTTATCGGCCGCTGCGGGCAAAACGTTTCAGGTTATTTCCGGAGATGCTTTAAAGATATCGTCTAACCTTGCCGTCCAGTTGCTGATCAATATATTTAGAATGTTGGTGGCAAGAGAGGATGAACAGGCTATTTATCGGGCTACATGCGCAAGGTTGTATAGCCAGATTAACAACCCGGAAGGGATGGATGAGAAAGTAGCGCTAACTGCTCAGGATTGGATGGATATTGCTAGTCAGCCTATTCAAAATCTTACCTCTTATTTTCCTGAGGACTTCTGCAACGGTTTTGAGAATTTCAGGCAGTTGCCTATGACCAGCTTAATGGAAAGAATGGTGCAGTTTTTTGGATTGGGGACGGGCCGGAATGAAAATCATATTCCTTTTATTATGGCGCTTAGAGATCAGATAGGTGTTTTTGCCGGAGGAGGTGATCAGGGTCTGGGTAGGTTCCTGGAATGGTGGGATGAAGAAGGCTTAAATAAAGCTTTGCCTAACGCTGATGATCAGGATGCGGTGCAAATCATGACCATTCATAAATCGAAAGGATTAGAGTTTAAGGCGGTAATTATTCCATTTTTAAACTGGAAATTAAATATCCCAAGTGGATTTATTAAGAAAATACTATGGGTAAATGCCGGACAGGCAGGGTTTGAAAACTTTAGTACTTTACCAGTGGATTATAGCAGTAAACTTGCGTCTACAGCGTTTGCACGTGAGTACTTTGAAGAAATGCTGCTAAACTATATGGATGCCCTAAATACATTATATGTAGCAACCACCAGGGCAAGAGAATATTTATATCTGCAGTTAAAAAAGCATCTGAAATTAATGAAAGCGCCATAAAGGTTTCTAATTATTATGTGAATGAGCGCCTGACTTCTAAGTTTAATTACCAAAAGAATAATGATGATGGTTGGTTTAATGCCCGCCAACGAAAAGGAGTAGTGTTACATGGTATTCTGGAAACCATTACAGATTTAAAAGATCTTGATAAATTGATCTCGGTGAAAATGCAGGAAGGTCTGATCAGGCGCAGTGAGCGTGATGAAGTAAAGCAAGCAGTTATAGATGTGATCAATCAACAGGAAATAGCAGAGTGGTTTAAGAATTCTAAAAGCATAATTAGTGAAAGAGATATGATTTTGGAGGGGGGAGAAGTGAAACGTCCGGATAAGCTTTTTGTAATGGAGGATAAGGCTGTGTTGCTCGATTTTAAATTTGGTGCCCCTCATAATAAATACATAGACGATGGATGTAGCCATTGTTTTTAACAATAAAAGACCTCAGCTATACTTAAAGAAATACCTTGCAGAAGTGAGCGGTAAGCCAATTTGGAGCCCACAGATGTATACTATTCAGGAATTTCTTTCACGAGGCACGGTACTTGTTCCTGCAGGTCAGCTTAAACAATTCTTTGTTTTATATACCTGTTATAATGAACTATTAAAAGGAGAGGGCAAAGAAGATGTTTCGCCGGATGAGTTTTATCCGCTGGCAGAAATTATTCTTGGCGATTTTAGTCAGGTAGATTATTATCTGGCCAATGCTAAAGAGATATTTGGGTTAATTGAAGATATAGCCGAACTGCAACTGCAATTCCCAAACTTTGATGAGGAGCAATTACAGTTTATGCGAACATTCTGGGGCTCTTTTTCTGCAAAAAAGCAGAACCAAATGCAAGAAAGGTTTATAGAGCTATGGCAAAGAATGCCCTTGCTTTATGTTAATTTTCACTCAAGATTAGCTAAGGAAAATCTGGTTACCAATGCCAGGATGTACCGTAACCTTGCAGAAGGTAAGAACTCAGATCCCGAATTTTTAAAAGCATTTAAACATACTGTATTTGTTGGTTTCAACGCTTTGTCAAAAGCGGAAGAGCAGTTTTTTAAGCAGTGGCAGGAAAAAGGATGGTGTTCTTTCTATTTTGATGTAGACGCGCATTATTTTTCAAATCCATTGCAGGAAGCCGGACATTTTATCAGAAGAAATATACATACTGTTGGACTGGTTAACCAGTTTAAAGTAGCGCTGGCAAGACTGAACGATGCGGCAAAGGAATTTGTTGTTGTGCAGGCACTGGGTAATGTTGCTCAGGGCAAGTTACTTTCGGAGCTTTTATCAGAAAATGGGGCTAAAAGTGCAGGTGGAAAAGCAATTATTCTTGCCGATGAAAAGTTGCTAATCCCGGCTTTGCAAACTATTGACGACGATAGTGTGAATGTTACTATGGGCTATCCTTTTGAGCAATCGGCCTTATATGGCTTATGTGATCTTTGGCTCAGTATCCAGGAAGCCCTGTTGTCTGATGCAGAGGTTAACTATAAGCATGTTTTATCTTTCCTTTTTAATCCGTTGATTCCTATTGACCCGGATCTACGCAATGAGTTGCATAATAAAGTTGTTGATGAGAAAAAGGCATCTTTTGATAGAGCAGAACTCTTGCGGATGGGCAAGATCGCAACCATCACCTTCAACACTTTTGTCGATTCCTTTACAACGATAAGGCATCTTGCAAGTGTATTATTATACGTTTCAGAAGAAAGCAAGCTGCAAAGAATGGACAGCTTATTGTGTACCGAAGCAGTAAAAGCACTTAATGCACTTACAGATAGTTTTGAAGAGCTAAAAGCAGAGGGAGTAAAGGATTTGAATCCGAGGTTTGTTTTTAAGCTTATCAGAAAAGCACTTCAAGGATTAACCGTGCCCTTTGAAGGAGAACCTTTGGCCGGTTTGCAGGTAATGGGACTTTTGGAAAGCAGGAACCTGGACTTTGATGAACTTATCGTTTTAGGTGTAAATGAAGGTATCCTTCCTAAAATCAATAATAACCCCTCATTTATTCCTGATAATATTAGACGTGCTTTTGGTTTGCCTATACTTGAACATCAGAATGCAATTTCGGCTTACCTGTTTTATAGGTTACTGCATGTTGCCAAAAAAATTACACTGGTTTATAATGGTGTTACAGACGAGAAAAGTACAGGAGAGGAAAGCCGATTTGTAAAACAGCTGGAGTTCGAAACCAATTGTACGTTTTCGCATAGGGTGCAGCAGAACCAATCAATTGAGAATCCCAGAAACCTGAAAATTGTTGTAGAAAAAAAGGGAGATGTATTAAAAGGACTGGAGAAATATTTCAAAAGAAATTCTACCCCCAAATACGACAAGAAAATATCTGCTACTGCGTTTACAGATTATAATACCTGCTCTCTAAGGTTTTTCTATAAAAATATTGCCGGGTTAAAGGAGCCTAAAGATTTACCGG
The DNA here is from genome assembly GCF_056395165.1 of Pedobacter sp. 10L46_2. Lineage (NCBI taxonomy): Bacteria > Pseudomonadati > Bacteroidota > Sphingobacteriia > Sphingobacteriales > Sphingobacteriaceae > Pedobacter > Pedobacter sp. 10L46_2. The sequence goes on along the minus strand of NZ_JBFTIZ010000055.1, from coordinate 757 downwards.
ATAGAATAGAAGCCAATTTAATTGGAAGTGCACTACATACGGTAATGGAAGTTTTTTATGAGCCTAGTGTAGGAGCTGAGATAACCGCCGATTTTATTAAGGAAAGGGAAAAGAAGCTGTCAGATATTTGTGAATTTGCCCTGGCTAAAGAACTTAAGCTTAATGCGGCCAAAGCGGGAACGCAAACTCCGGCTTTGCAACAAATTGTGTTACAGGTATTAGAGCAGTATGCGCTTAAAATTTTAAGAAATGATGAAAAGCTTACGCCTTTTAAAATAGAGGAACTTGAAAATAAAAGCGATTATGTGATGCTTTATCCAATTGATACAGAAGGAAAGAATCGTAATATCTGGCTGTACGGTATCATTGACCGCGTTGATGTAAAAGATGGAAAGATCAGGATCGTTGATTATAAAACAGGCAAAGATCAGCTTAAGTACAAAGATTTTCCTTCTCTTTTCGAGGATCAGGCAAAAGATCATAACAAAGCTCTTATACAAACATTATTCTACACGTATGTGTATGAGCAGGTTAAAGGTAGGCAATATGTAGAGCCTCATCTTTATACCGTTAGAGATTTTAAAGAGGGTACTTTATTTAAAGAAAAGCAAAAAGGGGGATTGGTATTGCAGGATCAGAGCCTTGAAGCGTTTAAATCTATGTTTGCTGATAAATTAAATGAAAAGCTGAATGAACTGTTTGATGAAAACATTCCGTTTCTGCAAACTGAGAATAAAGAAAACTGCTCGTATTGCCC
>NZ_JBFTIZ010000054.1:0-16736 GCF_056395165.1 Pedobacter sp. 10L46_2 | reverse complement strand
GTAATGTAATCTCGAGCTGGAAAAAGGAAATCAGGGCTTTTACAGGCGATAAGGTGCTTTGGGATACCGTGGTTAAAAACCCAAAACTCTGGTCTACCGATCAACCCAATCTTTACACCGTTGAAACTATTGTGAACGTTAAAAGCGAAACAAGTGTTCACCAGGAAAAGATCGGGTTCAGAAATTTCGAGTTCGTAAAAAAGGGCCCTTTCATGCTGAATGGCAAAAGAATGCTGTTAAGAGGAACGCACAGGCACGAAGATCATGCCGGAGTAGCGCAGGCAATGACCGAGGACATGATAAAGCAGGAAATGATGATGATGAAAGATATGGGCGTAAACTTTATCCGCCTGGGCCATTATCAGCAATCGAGAATAGTGCTTGATCTGTGCGACAGCCTGGGAATATTGGTATGGGAGGAAATTCCATGGTGCCGTGGCGGTTTAGGTGGCGATATTTATAAAGATCAGGCACGCAGGATGCTGACCAATATGATTGAGCAGCATTACAATCATGCCTCAATAATTATCTGGGGGCTTGGCAATGAAAATGACTKGCCAGGGGATTTTGCTGAATTTGAGAAGGACAAGATCAGGGCTTTTATGAAAGAGTTAAACGACCTTTCGCATAAGCTGGATCCATCAAGGAAAACAGCGATTAGAAGATGTGATTTCTGCAAAGACATTGTTGATGTTTATTCGCCTTCTATATGGGCAGGTTGGTACCGTGGTATTTATACGGAGTATAAGGAAGCCTCTAAAAAGGAATTTGAAAGTGTAGACCATTTTCTGCATGTAGAATGGGGTGGCGATAGTCATGCCGGCCGCCATTCTGAGAGTCCGGATAAAGCATTAAGCCTGGTTAAAACAGGCGTAGGGGCAGATGAAAGAGAAGGTGATGCATCATTATATGGAGGTAGTGCAAGGGTATCTAAGGATGGCGACTGGAGCGAAAGCTATATTGTGAACCTGATAGACTGGCATTTAAAAGAGCAGGAATCTATGCCTTGGTTAACAGGTACAGCGTACTGGCCATTTAAAGATTTCTCTACACCAATTCGTCCGGATAATCCTGTTCCTTATGTGAATCAAAAAGGGGTTGTAGAGCGAGACTTTACCAAAAAAGAATCTTACTATGTTTTTCAGGCCTATTGGACAAAAATGCCGATGGTACATATTTACGGACATTCATGGCCGGTAAGATGGGGAGATGCAGGAGAGGAAAAAATGGTTAAAGTATATTCTAATTGCGATGAAGCTGAGCTTTTTGTGAACGGTAAAAGTTTGGGCAAGAAAAAACGAAACATTAAAAGCTTCCCGGCGCTGGGTTTAAGGTGGATGGTGAAACTAAATGAAGGAACCAATAACTTTAAAGTAGTGGCTACTAAGGATGGTAAGACTATAACGGATGAGATCAGTCAACAGTACCAGACTGCAAAATGGACTAAACCGGCTAAAATGGTATTAGAAAAAGTTTCAGAAAAAGAAGGAGTTGCAACAATTCAGGTAAAATTGACTGATGATAAAGGTATATTGTGTCTGGATGCCGCAAATTACATCACATTTGGCTTAATTGGAGATGGAAGTCTGGTAGACGATCAGGGGACTTCCAGCGGATCGAGAAAAGTGCAGCTAAGTAACGGGCATGCAATTATTAGTGTAAAACTAAATGGCGGAAAAAGCGTAGCCAGTGTTAAGGCAACTGGAATACCTTCTGCATTTATAGAACTTTAAATGAGTACAATGAAATTAAAGCAGGCTTTATTATCAGGCGCTATCCTAATGAGTATCGGCGCAGAGGCACAAACAAATAACCTTAAATTGTGGTATAATAAACCGGCAAAGGCCTGGGAAGAGGCATTGCCTTTAGGCAATGGTAAAACCGGCGCAATGGTTTATGGTCGCGTAAACCGCGAGCGCATCCAGTTAAACGACAATACACTTTGGTCTGGCTTTCCAGATGCTGGCAACAATGTTAACGGTCCGCAGGTTTTGCCTCAGGTTCGTAAAGCAATTTTTGAAGGCAATTACGATCAGGCTGCCCTACTTTGGAAAAAGATGCAGGGTCCATATTCGGCAAGGTATTTACCATTGGGCGAGCTTTATATTCTGGATAACCGCAAGGATAGTGTAACCACATCATACAAAAGAGAACTGGATATCAATACCGCCATTTCTGCAGTGAATTATACTATTGATGGGGTAACTTACAAAAGAGAAGTTTTTACCAGTTATCCGGATAAAGCATTACTGGTGAGGATAACCTCCAGCAAGCCGGGTGCTTTAAACTTTAAAGCCGGGTTAGCAAGTAAGCTGCGGTTTAATGTTAATGGTGCAGATCAGAACGGGCTTATCCTTACAGGGAAGGCACCAAAATATGTAGCAAACAGAGATTACGATCCGAAACAAATAGAATACGATGAGCAATCGGGAGAGGGGATGAACTTCGAGATTCGTATTAAAGTAAAAAATGAAGGGGGTACCGTAAAAATCAATAACCAGCAGGTAGAAGTAGCCAATGCAAATGCAGTGACGATATACTTGTCAGAGGCCACGAGTTTTAACGGCTTTGATAAATCTCCCGGTTTAAACGGCAAAGACCCTTCCGTTGAAACTAAAGCAAATCTGGACAAGGTTTATGCAAAAGCATATAATGATTTAAAAGCTAAGCATGTTGCCGATTATCAGCAGTTGTTTAAAAGAGTAGGGTTTCAGCTAAAAGCAAACCCTGCGGCAGAACAGCAACCCACAAATGAGCGTTTGCTGCAATATGCAAAGAACAAAAACGATCAGGGATTGCAAACATTGTATTATCAGTTTGGCAGGTATTTAATGATTGCAGCATCCAGACCAGGTTCACGACCTTCCAATTTGCAGGGAATCTGGAATGATATGGTACAACCACCTTGGGGCAGTAATTATACCACAAACATTAATACCGAGATGAATTACTGGCTGGCAGAAAACACAAACCTTTCTGAATGTCACGAGCCGCTGTTTAATTTTATGAAGGAGTTGGCGGTAAATGGCGCTAAAACAGCCAAGGTTAATTATAATATAAACAAGGGCTGGGTGGTACACCACAACTCTGATCTTTGGGCTAAGAGCTCCCCTCCAGGTGGTTACGATTCAGACCCTAAGGGGATGCCAAGATGGTCTGCATGGCCTATGAGTGGTGCCTGGTTTAGCACCCATTTATATGAGCATTACCAATTTACTGGCGACAAAGTTTTCTTAAAAAATACCGCTTATCCATTAATGAAAGGAGCTGCCGAGTTTATGCTGCAATGGCTCATTAAGGACCCTAACAGCAATTATTTAATCACAAATCCGTCTACCTCTCCTGAAAATACGGTAAAAATAAAAGGTAAAGAATATCAGCTCTCTATGGCCTCAACCATGGATATGTCTATTCTGCGACAGCTTTTTACAGATATTATTGCTTCCTCGGAAGCCTTAAATGAGGATGCAGATTTTAGAGCAGAGCTGATCGCTGCACGCGAGAAGCTGTATCCGTTTCATATTGGTCAGTATGGTCAGTTACAGGAATGGTTTCAGGATTGGGATGATCCAAAAGATACCCATCGACACATCTCTCATTTGTTTAGCTTATATCCCGGGAATCAGATTTCTGTATTTGAAACACCTGAACTGGCGAGCGCTGCAAAACAATCTATGATATACAGAGGAGATGTAAGCACAGGATGGTCTATGGCCTGGAAAATAAACTGGTGGGCCAGGTTACAGGATGGCAATCATGCCTATAAAATACTGGAAGATGCTTTTGCCTATATAGACCCCACAAAAGAAAAGGAACAAATGAGCGGAGGTGGAACTTATCCCAATCTCTTTGATGCACATCCTCCATTTCAGATTGATGGAAACTTTGGTGCAACGGCAGGCATGACCGAAATGCTTTTACAAAGTCAGGACGGGATGCTAAGCTTATTGCCAGCCTTACCAGATGCCTGGAAAGAAGGGAGCATAAAAGGAATTAAAGCCAGGGGCAATTTTGTTGTAAACCTTGATTGGAAGAACGGAAAGCTTGCACAAGCACTTATAAAGTCGGAAATTGGTGGTAACTGCCGCCTAAGAACCTTGCAAAAAGTAAAGGTGGTGGAAGCAGATGCACAGCATGTGAACGGATCAAACCCAAATCTACTTACACAACTACCGTACAAACCGCAATATAAGAACAATGCTAAATCTGCTTTGCAATCTGTTCCGGTACAGCAAGGCTATATAGTTGATTTTAAAACAGAAAAAGGAAAAACCTATAAAATAATTACCCTATAAAATTGCCTTCATGAACAAAATATTTAAATACCCGATGTATCTGTTGCTCTTACTTTTAACTACTGATCTTGCCGCACAGGATATTAAATGGGAAGTAGTGGCTCCAGGTGTATGGAAAGGCAGTGTCGGGAAACCAGAGGCTTATAACCTATTAACTGCTTCAGGTGCTACACCATCTGCTGATGGACTAAAAAACATGGGTGATGCACCATTCCCATTTGAAAAAAGCGAAATCACCGGAAAACTATCAGATGGTAAAACCTATCTGCGCTTTCCATTAGATAAAAAAGAGCAGCTTTATGGCTTTGGATTAAACTTCCAAACGGTGCACCAGCGCGGTAAAATCCTTGAACTCCATGTAGATCATTATGGAGGTAAAGACAATGGACGCACCCATGCACCAACGCCATTTTACGTTTCATCTAATGGATACGGCGTTTTTGTAAATTCAGCACGTTATTTAAAAGTATTTGCAGGTTCCTCGGTTAAAAGAGATGGTGCCAACGTGCCTGAAGCCAAAGATCGTAATACAGATAAAAGCTGGTCGGCCCGCCCTTATTCTGATGGTGTAGAGATACTTGTTCCTGCAGAAGGTGTAGAGTTTTATGTTTTTGCAGGCCCAAAACCATTAGATGCCGTTCGTAGGTATAACCTGCTTAATGGAGGTGGTGTGTTGCCACCACGTTGGGGTTTAGGTTTTACACAGCGGGTTAAAACCTTGTTTACTTCTAAGGATGTGGAAGACGAAGCTAAAGCATTTCAGGACAAAGGCTTTCCGTTAGATTTTATCGGACTGGAGCCGGGATGGCAAAGCAGAGCCTACCCATGCACATTTGAGTGGGATACTAAGCGCTATCCAGAACCTGCTGCTTTTGTAAAAGAGATGCTGGGTAAAGGCATCAGACTTAACCTGTGGACTAACCCTTATGTATCGCCGGAAGCGTCGATTTATAAGACAATTAAACCCTATACTGCTGACCATACGGTTTGGGTTGGGGCAGTTCCTGATCTAACCATGCCCGAGGCCCGCGATATTTTCTTCGGACAGCTTAAAAAGAGCCAGGTAGATATTGGCATAAGCGGATATAAATTTGATGAGGTAGATGGCTATGACCATTATTTATGGCCTGATGTAACGATATTCCCATCGGGTAAAAGTGCAGAGCAATTGCGCCAAACCTATGGCCTGCTTATTCAGCGCTACAGCGCTGCCTTATATCATGAGCGTAACCAACGTACTTATGGATTGGTACGGGCTTCTAATGGTGGTGGCAGTTCATTGCCTTATGTAATTTATAACGATTACTATAACCATGAAGATTTTATTACCGCTTTAATAAACAGCAGTTTTGCTGGGGTATTGTGGACTCCCGAAGCGAGGGCATCTAAAACCGGAGAGGAATGGTTGCGTCGTATGCAGTCGGTAGTTTTCTCGCCAATGGCAATGATCAATGCGTGGTCTAGCGGTACAAAACCGTGGTCGTACCCGGAAGTAGAACAGCAAGTGAAAGACATGGCAATTTTGCGTATGCAAATGATGCCTTACTGGTACAGCGAGTTTGCGAAATACCACTTTCAGGGAATCCCTCCGTTTAGGGCAATGAACCTGGAGGAAGGTTATCAATCTGATGTTAAAAAAGAAGTAAAAAGCACCAATCTTGAAGATAATCCTTATGTAGAGGCAGTGAGTAAAGAGGTTAAAGATCAGTACATGGCAGGCGAGTATCTGTTAGTTGCTCCTATGTTTACCGGAAAGCAAACGCGCACAGTAATATTTCCTAAAGGCAAATGGTTCGATTTTTATACCGGTAAATATGCGGGTGATGGAGAGGTGATCACTGTTACACCAGGACTGGATAAAATACCTGTATATGTTAAAGACGGTGGCATTATCCCAATGGGGCCGGCCTTACTACATGCACCAAAACCTAACGAAAAAGTAAATCTGGAAATCAGGTATTATGGTAGCAAGCCTGCAAAATATCAGCTTTATGATGATGATGGTGAGACCTTTAATTATGAAAAAGGAGGGTATAGCTTTAGAGAGATCAGCATCTCTAAAACAGCAGGTGGTAAACTGAAAACAAGTATATCTAAAGCCGAAAACGGAAAGCCAAATACAATTGATAAAGTAACTTTTAAAGCAATGACCAATTAGCAGCAATGATTAGAAAATTCGTACTTATCTTCTTTACAGCCATAGTGGTAATGATGGTGCAGCAATCGTGTTCATCCATAAAAAAAGCGCCTGTTAATGTGTTAAAAACGCAGATAATGGAGCAGGCCAACTGGGCTATGCAGCAAGAACCGGTTACCGTTACAGCCGAAACTTCCTTAAGAAGTGCAGGTGGTAAGCACGACTTCTATTCGGAGGGCGACTACTGGTGGCCTGATCCTAAAGATGCAAACGCGCCTTATATTCAAAAAGATGGGATGACCAATCCGGATAATTTTGTTGCCCATCGGTTGGCGATGATCCGGTTCAGCAAAATCATTGGAGCACTTGCATCTGCTTATAAAATAACAGGAGATGATAAATATGTAAAGCAGGCAATGGTTCATTTAGAAGCCTGGTTTATAAATGCTGCTACTTTAATGAATGCAAACCTGCAATATGCACAGGCAATTAAAGGCAGGTTTACAGGCAGAGGGATAGGAATAATTGATACCATACAACTATTAGAGGTTGCACAAGGTGTTATAGTGATGCAACAGGTACTAGATCCAAAGGTTTTATCGGGAACCAGAAAATGGTTTACAGAATACCTGGGCTGGTTAATGAGCCATCCTTATGGCAAAGCAGAAATGAATGCTCAGAACAATCATGGAACCTGCTTTACCATGCAGGTCGCATCCTTTGCTAAACTTACAGGGGATGAGAAATTGCTTAACTTTTGCAAAGAAAGGTATAAAACAGTGTTGTTGCCAGATCAAATGGCGGTAGATGGAAGCTTTCCGAGAGAACTGTCGAGAACAAAACCTTATGGTTATTCCATTTTTAATTTAGATGCCATGACTACGCTTTGCCAGATACTTTCTACTAAAACCGATAATTTATGGGAGTATAAGACGGTTGACGGGAAATCTATTGAGAAGGGGATTAGCTATCTTTATCCTTACCTGGCTGATAAAAGCAAGTGGACTTTAAAACCTGATGTGATGTATTGGGAAAACTGGCCCGTTGCACAGCCAGCTTTGATATTTGGAGCACAGGCATTTCATAAAACAGAATGGTTAAACACCTGGTTAAAGCTGGAGCATGACCCAAAAGTAGAAGAAGTAATCAGAAACCTACCGGTAAGAAATCCTTTGATATGGCTAAACTAAACTATAAAAACATTTCTTTATTTCTATTACTTCTGCTATTGTGCAGCACCGCACAGAGTCAGGTTTCGGGAGATGAAGATGTAAACATGTTTAATCAGGCCTTGCAAAGAGATCAGAAAGCCATAGATGCAGCAACAGCAGGATGGTGGCGCAAATCTATGAAAACGCACGATCAGCGCATCGCGTGGTGGCGAGAGGCACGCTTTGGAATGTTCATTCATTGGGGACTTTACTCAAACCCTGCGGGAGAGTGGAAAGGCAAAAAAGTAAATGGCTATTCGGAACATTTGATGCGGAAAGAAAAGATCACAAGGGCCGCATATCTTGATCTGGCACATGAATTTAACCCATTAAAATTTAATGCCGAAGAATGGATTTTAAAAGCAAAGAATGCTGGTGTGGGGTACTTTATCATTACCGCTAAACATCACGATGGCTTTGCAATGTATGACAGTAAAGTGTTCGATTTTAATGTAATGCAACAAACACCGTTTAAGAGAGATCCAATGGCGGAACTGGCAGCAGCAGCTAAAAAGTACAACATGAAGTTTGGATTTTATTATTCTCATGCTTTTGACTGGGAACATCCCGATGCACCCGGAAACGACTGGGAATACCAAAATCCCGGAGGTGATAAATTATTGGGTGGTGCAAACTGGTTCGATAGTCACCCGGAATGGCTTCCTAAAGCTGTGAAATATGTAGATCAAAAGGCCATTCCTCAAATAAAAGAGTTAATTAACAAGTATCATCCCGATATACTTTGGTTTGATACCCCACATAAACTACCGCTTTCTGAAAATCTGAGGATACTGGAAGCCATCCGTGAAACAGATCCAAATATCGTTGTCAACGGCAGACTTGCAAGAAGTAATTACGGCAACTTTGGCGATTACCTAAACACGGGCGATAGGCCAGCCGAACTGAGAACGGTAGAAGGCGACTCAGAGGCAATTCCAACAACGAATGAGTCGTATGGTTACTCAAAACACGACAACAGTCATAAATCTCCTAAATTCTTTATACAACTTCTGGCAACCAGTGCTTCAAGGGGTGGTAATCTTTTAATGAATATTGGTCCAAAAGGCGATGGTAGTTTTGATGAAAAAGATATCAGGATATTAGATGAAATAGGAACCTGGATGAAAACCAATTCAGCCAGCATTAAAGGCACAAAACGTTCAGCCTTACCTATCCCTGCATGGGGTGTTATTACTCAGAAAGCTAACCTGCTTTACCTTCATGTATTTGACTGGCCAGCGGATGGTAATCTGCTTGTTGGAGGCTTAAAGAGCAATGTAAGTAACGCTTATCTTTTGGCGGATCCTTCGGAAAAGAAATTGATAATCAAACGCTTAACGCCTGAAGATGCTGTAGTCACTTTGCCTCAAAAAGTGCCAGATGCTATTGATGCTGTTGTTGTACTGGAAGTAAAAGGCAATATACTTGCCGATACGGTAAGACGGTTAGTAAAAAACACTACCAACAGACTGCTTGCTTTTGATGCCCAACTGCATGGTAAGAAATTTACTTTTGGCGATGGTAAAGCAGACCGCTATTATGTGGATGGGTGGAGGCTAAAGGACCAATACCTATCGTGGACCTTAAAATCACTTCAAGCAGCCAAATATAAAGTAGTAGTTAAATATATTGCAGGCTCAACTTCTGGAGCTGCTTATGAAATCCAATTGGGAACTACTAAAATTAACACATCCGTAGTTCCTCCGGCCGATGGAATGGTAACCTCACAGGATGCAGGTGTTATTTCGGCGTCGGTGGGTATACAACTGCTTACCATTAAACCAACACAAATTAAAGGAGCTGAGCTAATGAAACTGTTAGAGGTACAGCTAATTCCTATTCAATAAAACCTATAAAGCATTACCCAATCATGAATAAATATATTTCTACCGCACTTATTTTATCTGTTTTTCAATTACCATCCCTTGCGCAAAAGATCAATGTAAAAAAGGCATTTGAGCAGGCATCGCAACAAACAGAGTTGATGCTTAAAGAAGTAGATCAGGCAAAGGCAGCTTCCGGTAAATCCGAACTGGTTTCGCCCAGAACGTTAGATCATGGCAATTTAAAACTGGTAGCCTCCAAAGACTGGACAAGCGGTTTTTTCCCAGGAGAACTATGGTTTTTATACGAATATACAGGTAAAGAAAACTGGCTGACACAGGCAAAGAAATTTTCTGCTGACATAGAAAAGGAAAAGCTAAATGGCGTAACCCACGATATGGGGTTTAAAGTGTACTGCAGTATCGGAACCGGATACAGGCTTACCAAAGATCCACACTACAAAGAAGTAATTATCGAATCTGCGCAGACATTGAGTAAAAGATTTAATCCTAAAACTGGAGTGATCCGATCATGGGATCATAGTACGGATAAGTGGGTGAACCCGGTAATTATAGACAATATGATGAATCTGGAACTGCTTTTTGAAGCAACTAAGCTTACGGGTGATTCATCATTCTATAAAATTGCTGTGAGCCATGCCAACACTACGATGAAGAATCATTTCCGTGCAGATTATAGCTCTTATCATGTTATCGATTATGATCCAAACACAGGGGCGGTTTTAAAAAAGAATACCCATCAGGGATATAGTCATGAATCGGCATGGGCAAGAGGGCAGGCATGGGCGCTGTATGGTTATACTATGTGTTATCGCTATACAAAAGATCCAGCATATTTAAATCAGGCAGAGCATGTTACAGCCTTTATTCTTAATCACAAAAACATGCCAAAAGACCTGGTGCCTTACTGGGACTTTGATGCCCCTGGTATACCTAATGAGCCTCGAGATGCTTCTGCTGCTGCAGTAATTGTGTCTGGTCTTTACGAATTAAGCAAATATAGCAGCAATAAGAATTTATATAAAAGTAAAGCCAATCTCATGTTGCAGAGTTTAAGCACAAAGTATATTTCACCTGAAGGAGAGAATAAGGGCTTTATTTTATTACACAGTACAGGTTCAAAGCCATCTAACAGCGAAGTAGATGTACCGATTTCTTATGCAGATTATTATTATCTGGAAGCACTTTTAAGATACAAAGCATTAAATAAATAAGCCAATTAGGCTGAACGATAGGCAAAAAACAAAGAGTATTAACCAGTTATTACTCCCTAATTTAGGTATTGCTCAATTACATTTATCAAAATATAACATGCGTAGAATACTATTTTCAATAACGTTAGCGCTTCTCTTTCTGGGACAAACAGGCTACAGTCAGAAACAATTATCTAAAGATGAACGTATGAAATGGTGGCGAGAGGCCAAGTTTGGAATGTTCATTCACTGGGGTGTTTACGCACAGTTTGCAGGGGTTTATAAAGGTCATGAACAACTTAGGGGTGGGGCCGAATGGATCATGAACCGTTCTAAAATCCCGGTAGCCGAATATCAGGAAATGGCTAAAAGTTTTAATCCTGTAAAATACGATCCGGATGCATGGGTAAAAATGGCAAAAGACGCAGGCATGAAATATATCATCATTACTGCTAAACATCATGATGGATTTGCCTTGTTTAACTCAAAAGCCAGCAAGTGGGACATAACTGATGCCACGCCATACGGTAAAGATCTGTTAAAGCCTTTGGCTGAAGCTTGTAAAAAGCAAGGAATGAAACTTGGCTTTTACTACTCGCAGGCCCAAGATTGGAATAACGCAGGAGGATCTGCAGCAAGAAAGGTAATGACTGAAGGCTGGTTAAATCCGGACTCGGCAAAGGTCGACGCTTACACTGAAGCTCATCATGGACATTGGGATCCTGCCCAGGAAACCAAATCCTTTGCTCAGTATATTGATGAGGTATCGGTACCTCAGGTTAAAGAACTGATGACCAATTATGGCGATATAGCGGTGCTATGGTGGGATACCCCAACAAACATGACAGATGAAGCAGCGTTGAAATTACAGGATGCCTTAAAAACACAACCTCAGATTATTACCAACGACCGTTTAAAACGTCCTAATTTTCCGGGAGATACCAAAACTCCTGAACAAAAAATACCCAATCAGGCAGAGTTGGATGGAATGGACTGGGAAACCTGCATGACCATGAACGGAACCTGGGGATTTAGAACTTCAGATACCAAATGGAAATCGACAGAAACGCTGATCAGAAACCTTGCCGATATTGCCTCTAAAGGTGGTAATTACCTATTGAACATAGGGCCTAAGCCAGATGGAACTTTTCCTGAGGAAAGCATAGAACGATTAAAAGCCATTGGCAATTGGATGAAAGTAAATAGCGAAGCGATTTACGCGACCAAATCAAGTCCGATACCCCCGCTAGAATGGGGACGCTGTACCCGAAAAGAAACAGCCAAAGGTACCACGCTTTATTTCTCTGTATTTAATTGGCCATCAGATGGCAAATTGGTTATTCCTAATCTTAAAAATGAAGTGCTTTCAGCTACATTGTTAGCCACAAAAAGCAAGCTGAAAACCGCTACAGAAAATGGTGTTTTAACCATAGCACTACCTTCGGCAGCGCCAGATGCAATTGCAAGTGTAATAAAGGTTGAGTTTGAAGGTATTGTTGGAAATCAAATTCAGACGAAGCCCAAAGAAGCAATGAAAACAGGAGCACTAGATTAATTATAATGAAGAAAAATATAGTTCTGGGATTAATCCTTTTTCTGGGATTTAACTCTGCTTTAAGCGCAAAAGAATACAAAATAAAATCGGCTAAAGATCTGGAAGTTTTACATTTAAAACCAGGTGATAAGGTGATTATGCAAGTCGGAGAATGGAAAGATCAGCAATTGGTATTTAAAGGAACAGGCACCAAAAWTCAGCCTGTTACTCTTACCAGCGCAACACCCGGCAGTATCACACTAAGTGGAAATTCTACGCTTAAAATTGATGGTGCATGGCTGGTCGTGGATGGTCTTTCCTTTGCAAATGGATATATCGACAAGGGTGATGTAGTACTATTCTCAACCAAATCAACATGGTGCAGACTAACGAATACTGCTATTGTTGAATATAATAACCCAGATAAAACAGCTGATTATCGATGGATATCTATGAATGGTTTTAATAACAGGGTAGATCATTGCTTTATCAAAGGTAAAAGCCATCAGGGGGTTACCCTTACGGTATGGCTGTCAGACAAGCCTAACTACCACAGAATAGACCATAACTATTTTGGAGAAAGACCGGAATTGGGAGGTAATGGCGGTGAAACTTTAAGGATAGGTAACAGCACCTGGTCCCTTCATGATTCAAAGACCATCATTGAAAACAACATATTTGAACATTGCGACGGAGAATTGGAAGCTGTATCTATTAAATCGTGCAAAAATATTATCCGCAACAACCTGTTTTATGAATGTAAAGCAACACTTACCCTGCGCCATGGCAATAACTCAGAAGTATACGGAAACTACTTTATAGGCAACAATAAACCAGGTACAGGCGGAATAAGGATAATTGCCGAAGGGCATAACGTGCACGACAATTACCTGCAAGGTATTACAGGAAAGAGTGTTAGCGCAGCAATTTCTATTATGGCCGGATTACCAAATCCGGAACTTAAAAGCCACTGGCAGGTTAAAAACGCAAGTATCATCAACAACCTGATCATTAACGCTACTGAACCCTTTTCAATAAGTGCTGGTTATAATCCAGGCAGGTATTTGCCACCATTAAACACCATTTTCTCAAAAAATGTAATTGTAACCGAACATGAACCGCTAAAATGGAATGATAACAAGGTAGAAATTGAATTTAAAGACAACCTGATTGTAGGTAATAGTGCTTTTGGTGAGCTTCCAAGAGGTTTTGCTGTTCAAAATATTAAGTTAAAAAAGGATCAAAATGGATTGTACTTAAGGCCTGATGAGTTAGCCCATGAGCCTTTTTGGAAAACCGAAGCTATTGGCCCATCTTGGGAAAAAGGCATGACCGAGGTATTTAAAATCGAATAAAGGCAAAAATAACCGTTCTTTTCGGAGTCTGGAACCTTTTGCCCGCATCGCTAAAAAGGGCAAAAGTTCCTAGGCCTCCTCTAAGAAGGTGATTTTTTAGGAAAGCAGGAGTACTAGCATGTACAAGAGTTTAACCTGTCAGGTTTATTTTGTACTTCTTGCTTTCAACTGTGCTTTAAACAAAGAAGAAGGCTCCAAATCTGATTGGTTTAGACCTTCCCATTCTCCACTTTCTTTACCATCCAAGCGACCTTTTAGTTTTTTGCCTCGTAAACCTATTGCATAGTTTTTTCCAGAAACCCATGGGTTTTGTACTGCTGCGCCTGATACCTTGCAGTTCCATAATACCTGAGTTACACCCGACCAACCATGTCCGCTGCCCCAGTTGCCACGATCCTGCACATTAATTTCTCCATCGGTATCTATATTATCGTATAATGTTCCTGAAGCCCACCTGTGGTGTGGTCCAATATCGGCATGTGTTTTTCTGGATTTGCAGTTGTAAAAAACATTCGGTCCATTAACGCGGGCGCCTGTAACATAATCATGGCGTCCTTCAGTAGTTTCGAGATTCTGAAAAAGGTTTTGCTGACCTTCATTATTAAAAGAATATCTTCTGCCACCTGTAATGATAGATTTTGCATCAAAGCACTTAGAATCAGTTACTGTTATGTTTTTAGCACCTGGTCTAAGACTCACGCAGGAGTTGCCAAAATAGTAAGAACTCACATTCCTTACCCATCCATTTTCGATATGATCAAATTCAACTGCAACCCAGGCATGGTCTTCATCAACATCACCAACAAATTCCGATTCAAAACGCATGTTTTCTATTCCGTTTTCGGCTAATCTGCCTGCATACTGATATTTGAATACCTCACCACCACCGTATTTTTTATCCATAGACATTACAATCGGGTTGTCTATAGAAATCTTATTGCCGTTAATAGCCGTTATTTGTCGCTCATAACTAAGGTTGTATTCTTGTGCTGTCCATTGCTTTGTACCATCTCTGGCAATAATCTGATCCATCTTTAAGTCATGAATCCATGCTTCCGTTCCTGGTCTGAAAACTATTATACGATCGCCTTTTTTTAAGCCTTCTGATGATGCTATATTGAAAGATTTAGCACCTGTTGGTACATAGTCATCAACAATTTCTACCCTGCTGTTTTTTACTTCAATAACCTTTCCCTTTCCACTTACTTTAATTAGAGATCTTTGTCCTTTTCCGGTTGCAATAAGCTTTGTAACACCGCCCTCTCCGCGTAAAATGATACCACTTGTTTGTATAGAAATGCTTCCGGAAATGGGATAGCTCCCTTTCTTAAGTAGGATAGCCCCTCTATATCCATTTCTATCGGGTGCTAAAGCCGCAACTTCGTCAATAGCCTGCTGAATTGCCTTTCCTGCATCACCCTGTACCGGATTAAGGTTTTTAACTACTTTTATATCAGGTATTTCTATTAATCCATGATGATAGCCAACATTACTGAAATCAGGAATGGTATTTCCATTTTCATCGGGGATATAAGTAATGCTGCCATCCTTATTTACGGTAAGAAATTTTGACTTCCAAAAAGTGCCGTCCTTTTTAAAGGAAATGATAATGGGGTAGATAAACAGACAAGAGCTTATCAGAATAAGATAGAATGCCTTTAGTATGTTTTTGTTGCTGCTCATTTTTTAATATTACTGGTGCTTATTGTCAGTTGTACACATGCAATTGAGCAATAATTGAGGGATTTTTACTCTCTGTACTTGGCACAATAATCAACCGAGTTGGCATGTTGAAACAAAAAAGGCCCTGAACCATCCGGTTCAAAGCCTTTTAACTAAAAAATGTAACTCTAATGTTTTCCATGCCCATGACCATTGCCATGACCGTTTCCGTGTCCTCTTCCACGATCACCCTTCCAGCCTCTGTCGTTGCCTTTGTATTTTTTATACTTATAAGAATCGTGTCTGTCATAACCTCTATCTACATAGCGCACCTGACGGCTGTAACGAACCGGTTGAGAACGGTATGATCTGTATCTCGCATATCTTACCCTATGGTCTCTATAATAGCGATATGGCTCAGGTGAATTAATAACCACCTTATATCCATGGTATAAATCGTAATCTCTGTATCTTGGAGGTAGGCCCGCAGAGAAAGTCCAGTTCCCATTACTCAGGTAAATAAACTGTCTGGTAGGAACATAATAGTAACTCTCAATATCAGGCATATAATAATAATCAGCATGATCATAGCCTGAAGGGCCCCATGCGGGCTGAGAACCAATGTTTACGCTAAGGCTAACCTGAGCATCTGACTTGTTAGGCAAAAGCCCAATTGCCGCAAGTAATGTTAAAAATAATAGCTTTTTCATAACCAAATGTTTTAAGTGTGTGTTAAAAAATGGTAATAATGTTTATTGTAAATTAATGGTACCAATACTGGTATTCTGACCAGCTGTGACAGAAACATTAGGAATAGTAGTTTCTGCAAAACCCTCAACAGGTAATATTTTTACAGTATAGTTTCCTGTGGCTAACCCTCCAACAGTAAACATACCTGTAGCATTTGTTACAGTTCCAACGGTATCAGTTCCGGCGATAACCAAAACTTCCGGGTGACTTGTTAGTGGTAATACTACACCAGAAATTAAACCAGATGTTGCAACGGTAACACCTCTAACAACAGGTTTAAGTATATATTTTCCATTTCCAGTTGCAACAATAGATTTAGCTGCATCAAAGTCAAGAAGCAGAGAATAAGTAACCCCTGGCAACAATTCAGGATTTTCTGTAAGTTTTACTTTCCATCCAGAGCTTTGTGCACTAGGTGTTTTTAAATCTTGTACCTGGCCATCAACAACGATGGTATTGTTGTCATAAAGCACGAGTCTGATCTCAGTGATCTCGCCAGATGGCATATCGCCAGAGGCCACTAAGATATCAGGATTACTGGTGCCAATTCGAAAATCAAGAATGTTGAATATTCCATGATCAACCTCAAAGGTGTAAGGTTTACCGCCCGAAAGCAGAATTACTTGCTTTACATTTAAATTGATAGCGTCAAAATCTCCCGGAGCATCAGTCATCCTGATCTCTACCTTAGTAGTGCCAGAAGCCTGACTGTCTTTTTTACAACCTATAAGTGATGCTATTGCAATAACCAATAC